>JBAZVR010000001.1:300000-600000 GCA_041660765.1 Candidatus Babeliaceae bacterium
TGCAACCTATTTATGATAATATGGATTTTATAGTACATGCCGCCAATGCCGCTGCGCAGCGGGATGGTGTATATCAAGAAGAGCCTCAGGAGCAACAGCCGTATTATGGTGGTAAAAGCAAGTATAGAAAGAGAAAATTTAATCGTGATAAGGGTATGCCAAACTTGGATGATCTTATTAAAAGGGGCAAAATCAGCCTAGAAGCAATTACCTACATGCGTGGCCGTTCTATTCCGTATCAATATATTTTGATCGATGAAGTGCAAAATTTGACGCCGCATGAGGTTAAAACATTGATTAGTCGTGTCGGTGAGGGGAGTAAAATAATCCTTGCCGGTGACCCGTATCAGATAGACTCACCGTATCTCGATTTTAGTAGCAACGGCTTGGTGATTGCGAGCCAAAAGTTTAGAAACCAGAGGCTTTTTGGCACGGTTTTCTTAGAAATGAGCGAACGTAGTGAACTCAGCAAACTCGCCGGCCAGTTGTTGTAGTTAAAAATGAGTGAATAATCTTAAAATACAACACCCCGCTTTTCTAAGAGCGGGGTGTTGTGTAATATTAATCGAGCTTTGCTAATCTAAATAATCGTCAAGACTTATTATATCTTTTTGCATATCTTTTGGTAGTTCAGTACTATCAAAAATCTCGAGATTTGTTGATTCCAGTGTCCATTCAGGCAGTGATAAACGGGAGCGAGAGCCGATCTTGTCATACCAAAGTTGGCGTTTTATTGTATCTTTTACTACTGGGTATGGATAACCATATATATTGCACGGAGCATTTTTTAGCGTAAATACAGAGCCCGGGGTAATGCTATATTTATTTTATAGCAAAAACCACTTAAATTTATACACTAACCCTTCTATACACCGCTCTACGAGCGGTACTCGGGGCGAGCGAGTGTACCGCTCGACTCGATTTAGCTATATCTGTTTTGGATTTAAAAAAAAAGCCGAGGAGCGTTGAATTACCCCTCGGCTTTAAGTATTTATATGTAATAAAACTTCTTATTTTTGCTGTAATATCTTCATCAATTCAGGGTTTTCTTTTTCAAGACGTAAACGTGTGTTTTCTATATCATCATAAGCTCTACGTGCTCTTTTAGCACATAAACATGCACTGATACCAAGAGGTACTGTTATCGCTGCCGTCAAAAAAACTGCAAAGCGCGCTCGTTTAGGTGTCAGTAAGTGTTGAACGGTTGCCCCCATAAGTCCACCAGCTATTCCCCCCTGTATTAGGGCAAGTCTCGATTGATGTTTGGCTATTTCATTTTGATGTATAGCGTTGTTGATGAGCTCACGTTGATTATCAGTGACGTTTCTATACATATCAAAATGCGCTGTACTCTAAGAAAATTGTCCTAGTAATACGATCAATGATAATGCTGTTAATATATTCTTGTTCATAGTTTTACCTTTATTTTTATACGTATTTAATTACTTCTAATATTAGCTTAACAAATATAAATCAATTGTCAAATGGGAATTTTATACTAAAGGGTGGTTCTCAGGGACGCCCAGAAGGCGTTATGATACTTTGCGTTTGTACGCATATAAAATAGCGATAAATCTGCCCAAAGATACGCCAGAAATGATTCCGGATGCAGTTATATTGCAACAGAGTAATATAGCGCTTGTTTTCATGATTGGATTAAGGGCATAAACGACGCCCAAAGTATATTTGATAAGAAAAAAACTTAATGAAAGTGATAAGGGAACAAGGCTGCCTGGTATGCGAATTAATTGTGTATTTTTATCGATGTGCAAGGTGAGTTTTTGCATAATGTTATAGCCGATTACTATGCCAACAGATAATGATAGTAAATAAAAAACAAACAATTGAAGGCAGTTATCGCATTTTTTATTTCTTTCAATCATCTAGGTTTTTCGAAGCGTTTTTAATCATAAGTACATATTCGGTGTTATTTCGCATAAAATGTACTATTTTCTTGAATCCAGCTTTTTCATAAACATGCGCAGCTTTAGGGTTATTCGCTGCCGGATCTATAATAAAGATATCGGTTTTTGGTTCAATATTTTTTTGAAAATAGCGCATAAAGTTTTCAAGTGTTGGCCCACCAAAACCTTGTCCTAAAAATTTTTTATTCCCTATCATAAAATCAAGACTAAATGTTTTACCTGTCTGAGAAATATGCTCAAGCCATACTGGGGGAAGGTCTGGTGTAGGAAGAACTTCTGAAGTCATGATTAAACAAAATGGGTCATTATGTAAGAATCCTATCCAATAATCAAATGTTCCGTTGTAATAGGGAGAAGGTGCTTCTCTCCCTTCCATAAAAATGACTATATCTTGCTTGTATTCTGGGCTATTATCCCAAAATTCTTGTATGTGTGGTTTTTTAAGCCATTCAAAAATAATATCTTTATAGAGTATTGTTGCTTTTTCAAAGTACATATCAAACATTAATCTAGCCTTATGGAACAATAGTTCATGTTAAGCTTTCCTATAATAATAAAGCAGCGCGTCATAAGCGCCGCCCATAAGATTCATGTTTTTAATTTCTTCGTGAGTCGCCCATGCATAATCTTGATGCTCTGCTAATGATATCTGAACAATGGGCATTTCATGTAGTGTGATCTTAAACATGTGATATGCATAATCAACTTCCGGCTTGCTAATATATAATGTGCCACAATCTTCTACATCATTTTGAGATTCAATAGAGATTCCAGTTTCTTCATAAAGTTCACGCAATGCACCTTGCAGGGGCGTTTCATTGAGTTCAAGTTTGCCAGCAGGAACACCCCAAGTTTCTGCTTCTTTCTTACCACGAGTTCTTTGCAATAAAAGCAATGTTCCATTAATTTCAATATAACAAGCGCCTATCTCTACTTGGGTAATGAAATTTTCAGGCTTACACTCATATATTTTGATCATAACGATGCTCCATGTTGTAAATCCTGGCGAACTTAGCAAACCCGTCGGCCAGTTGTAGTTAAAATGAGTGAATAATCTTAAAAGACAACATCACGCTTTTCTAAGAACGGGGTATTTGTCAAATATTAATCTAGCTTTGCTAATCTAAATAATCTTTAAGACTTATTATATCTTTTTGCATATCTTTTGGTAGTTCAGTACTATCAAAAATCTTGAGATTTGTTGATTCCAGTGTCCATTGGGGCAGTGCTAAACAGGAGCGAGAGCCGGTCTTGTCATACCAAAGTTGGCGTTTTATTGTATCTTTTACTACTGGATATGGATAACCATATATATTGCACGGAGCATTTTTTAGCGTGTATACATCACCAGGTTTAATAAAATATTTTTTGATCATTTGGGTATTATCAGCCCATTGATGATAAATGCCTGTTGGCGTGAGGTACATGGCTTTTATTTCAAGAGCATGTGGCACTTTTTCTGCAAAATTTTGAGGAGTTACGTGCTGGTGTCCACGAATATTAGTTCTAACTGAGTATGTAGTGGCATCAAAAAACTTTTTGCCCAATAATGCCATAGTGAATGAATTAAGACATTTTTTTAGGGACTGTTTTTTACCTGTATTTGACCAGCTTCTGAGAACTTCTTGAGTGAGTTTTTGACTGTATGTCCAGCCATTGTTATAACGAGTTGGTTCGTTGGCTAAAGCGGTATAAAAGTTCCACATAAAGCCACTTTTCTGCGGCTGCCCGATGTCTAAAAAAGCATAGTCGTGATTTTGCAACGCTCTTGTTTCTTCTCGTTTGTTGATGTCATCACTTTTAAATGCAGCATCAACCTCATCATGTATTACTTTGTTATCTGCAATGACTTCTTCACGGTTCCAGAAAAGTGGCATGCTTTTAGTTTTATTTTTGGGATCATTCAGGAATCTATCATGATCTTGCCATCCTAATTCTACTCCAGCATGAGATAAGCAGGCGTAATCAATATGATCTTTTTTTTGATTGTCATAACCAAAGAATACAGCTGCCGGTAGATAATTAAAAAAAGAATAATAAGGCTTAACAATATGTTGGAATGTTTTTTGTGAATCGAGTGCTTTTGCTGTTTCCAATTGACCAAAAAGATCGAATTTTTTATCGAGCTCATTCCCAAAGCCTTGTTGCCCAGCAAGACCAATAGTTTCGTGATTTCCTCGTACAAGAATGCACTTATCTTTATTTATAATACGTAACCGCATTAATAACGCCCATACGTCACACGATGAGTCACCGGAGTCACCACAATCACCTAAAAAAGCTAAATAATCACTATCGCCAATAAGAGTAAGGTTGTCATCAATAATCTCTTTATCTTTGAGGTCTTTCAGATGGGCGAGTAACGTGTGAATATCTCCATGCAAATCTGCCATTGTGTGAATATTAACAGGCTTGTCAGTTACATATTTGACTAAATATGGGCTAAAGTTCGTTTCATCAATGGGTTTATTTTCTCCCTTAAATGAGTTTTTAAAATTTTGTATATGTTGTAAAAATTCTTCTTATGTAAGTCCTGTGGGGTTACTGATATGATTAGCCCCAGCGCACTCTCGGTCATGAGTATTTTTGCTTTTCAATATACAGTCAATGTGTTTTTGATCGCGCGAAATGCACTTGGTCCACGTCTGCGAAGCGTTATATAGATCTGTTAAAGAACTTGTCATTAATGAAACGGGGGCTGACTGTGGTGGCGTTTCCATAGAAGAGAGCCAGAAACTGGGCAACGCCAGACAAAGTATTATTTTTTTCATAAGAGCCTTTAAAATATTAAATTTACACTAAAATTTATAATATCAGTTTTATTATAATTATCAATTAGAGAAATGGGTGGAGCTGCTAATGCCCTCTTTCTCACGCGCCTCTTGGTGTGCTCTGTTTAATGCTTCTTCAAGTGTTGTATTGATTGGAAATTTTTTGCGTATTGTTTCTGTGAACGTCCATTCATAGAGTTTTGTATCAGTTATTCCGTAAATGGTTCCGTCATCTGATGTTATCGCGAATTTTTTTATCTTATCTGTATTTTCTAATGTTGCTAAGATATCTCCGGTCAGTGACCTAATAGTAGCGGTCTTGGAGATTTGATTGGGCTTGCAGATCCAAAACATCATTTTTGGTGAGAAGGTAATATAACCAAGATAATCTAGTAAATAAATCCCTTGATCGTTTGATATTCGAGATAAGTTTAATTGTTTTTCCATAGATAATTGTGTTGTATAATTTTTCCAGATATTGGTATTTTTCCAATAATTTTTGATTTCTTCTCGTACTGTTGGATTACATTGCTCAAATGTAAAATCTATATAACTAGTTTTGTCGGTTGAGTTACTATCTGTGCCATTGTTCATAGTATATATACGTAAGAAGTTGCCACGTCGTGGATAGACAAGCTGTAATAACGTTTTTTTATCGCTTGAAGGACGAAAAATGTGTTCAGCTTCGCTATAATGATAAGTTTTATTTTTATCGAAAAATGCGCAATCGCTTTTTTTAAGCGTTTTGGTATCATATGATCGAAATTTAAAGTTGTCATGTGTAATGATTTGTTGAGAATCTGGGGTAAAGAGGACGGACCTTTCTGACACTTTCATCTCTTTAGGTTGCATCACTACTTTTTTTGTCTCTGTGTCTATCAAAATTATTGTGCCGCATGCGTCTGGAATGGGTATTTTTTTTTCCAGTGTTATTTTTTTACCATTAGGACTTATTATAAGAGTATTATCACCCAAATAATAATATTCTCCAAAATAGTGTATTGATTTTCTTGGAACGATTATTTCTTTTACTGCGAATTCTAATTTTTTTAATTCTGAATCTTGTAATTTGCAACGAGATAGAATGCATTGTGCAAGACGGCTTCTTATTGACGCGTAGATATTCCCTTGAGTAAGCCGTAGAAGTTTTGCAATATACTCGGGTGATGTTATTGATTCTGGCCGCGTAATTAACTGCTCCATACGAGCATCAATTTTGTCTGAGCTGATATCGTATTTTTGATATAGCTCCTCATGTTTTAGTAAGTTTTTTATCCGATATTCTTTATCAAAATCTGGGATTTTAAGAGCATTTGCTAATAATCGGGCTTCGCGTTTTATTGGTATTGGGAGCTCTAAGATAGGTTTTCTTGGGTCAATTTTATTGTCTAAGAGAAATTCTGTAAGTATTCTGGAATTTTTTATATGTTCTTTTTTGATAATAACGCTATTGCTTTTATCTTTTAATATTATGTCACCCGTTTCAAATGTCATTTTATCTGTTTTTGATGGATAATAAGGTATGATTGTAATGTGTTCATAGGATTCGCTTTCTATTGCGAAATTTATGTGACCAGGCGCTTTGAACGCTTGATAGAGCAAAGGCGAGCCATTAATTAAAATAGAATTGCTTATTGGAGCATTCATTGCCTGTATAAGCCCTGATGCAACGAGTAATAAGCTTAAAATTGTATAATTTTTCATATTTAACCTATATTTATTGTTAATAATAATTATACATATTTATAAAAAATTATCAACTTGAATGTGTTTTTTAAAGAATTGCTCTTAAGATCATACGGAAGAGCTAGTAGGGACAGGACGAATCGGAGTGATTAATTGAAGATTGATGGTAATTGGATTGGCCGGTAAAAAAGTGTCTCGAGTTGAGTGCATTTGCTGGTAAAAAAGTGGCTTGTTAATATCTTTCCATTTATCAAAAAATTTATGAACCATGGTTTTTATGTTAGATGGTTGAACCATATGCAATGCTTTTTTTAATGAAATGTATCTTTTTACGTTTTCATTGTGCAGCTCCCAGGCGAAAAGCTGTTCCTTGCATTGTTGCCTAGCATCAATTATTTCATATTTAATGCCATAAATGATTTTATTATCTGAAGATATGATGAATTTATCAACGAATTCGGCATTTTTGAGTATTGCAAGAGTTTTTCCAGTTATCAGTGATTTTATCCAAATTGTATTCGGGGCATAATTATTACAGATTATAAAGTCCTTGGTTGAGAAAGTAATGTTGGAGTTGTCGGTTATAGTACAAACAGGTTTTCCATTGCTGGTTTGATATACTGTATTTTTAATAAAAAATTTTGTCCCATCAGGTGTTACATGACTAATATTATCAGCGAGATGCGCAAGCCTTTGTGCCTGCTCTTGTGTTTGTATATCGCAATGTGCAAATTTTAAATCGATCAGACTTTGTACATCAATCTTAGCTAGCTGTTTATTCCAACGCTTAACTATATGTTTATGCTCGGGCGCAGGGTTGAGTTGTAGTAAAGAACTCTTATCATGTGAAATAACGAATTTAGTTTCATTATGAGAAAAAGTAATTTTACTATTTGTGTCATTAAAAAATTCACAACCATCGCTATTTTCTTGAAGTGTTGCCATATCATAAGCTTTTAGTTTTTTGTATCGGCAATTATAGGTAATAATCGTTGTAGAGTCTGGCGTAGTACCTAGTATTTTTTCATCTCGCAACATAATATCGCGTTGAATAAGGAGCATTTTTTTTTCTAAATCTAATGCGGCTATATGCAAAGACGGTGGATCCTCAAAAGGAAAATCCGGATCATTTACACGCAATGTAGTGAATAATTTTTTATTGTCTGAGCTTATGACAAGGTCGTTGGTGCCATAATAGCTATAAGGAATATCGCCAGCTGTTACTGTATTTTCAAAATCGTAGACGAGCTTTGCTGGGACATCAATGCAATCGTATTCCCTCATTTGTATAAAATCATGAGAAGCAAGAATACGTGCTGTAAGCTCGGGCTCTATCGCATTATATTTTTCATTGAGCTGTACAACTTTTTCGATATAATCATGTGACGTGATGAATGACGGTTCAAGAATTATCTGAGTCATGCGATCATATATCTTATCAAGAATGCTTTGAGTTGTAATGGTGTCAGTACCTATTTTATATTTGTTCCACATGTATCCACAGCCAAATAATTTTTCTATGGATTGTGCATTAAAATTTGAATTATCAAAAATTGGGAATTTAAGAGCTCTTGCGAGTAATGCAACTTCATTATCTATTGTTGGGTATATTGTTAAGAATTTTTCATGTTGATCAATTGGCACATCTGCTGTCAGTTCGGTTAGTGTTTTGGAGTTTTTTATATACTCTTTTTTTATTATGGTAGCATCATTGCCATCGGTTAAGACCACTTCATCAGGTTTGGCGAGTAAAGCGAGTTTTCTAGCGAAAGAATACGGCTTGCGTGCTTCTTCCACAGTAAGGCTTCCGGGTACGTTGAAGTTTTGAGAGAGAATGGCCGCGTTAAATTTACCAAAAAGGCCCTTTTTGAGCTTTTTTGAGTTGAAAATGCTTGTTCCCATTGCCTGTGTAAGTCCTGATACGACAAGTAATAAGCTTAAAATTGTATAGTTTTTCATAATTTCTCATATTGTATACTTTATAATAAATATATATATTTACAAAAAATTATCAATTTGAAAGCGTTTTAAAGAATTGTTCTGAGAACCATCCAGAAGGAGCTGGCGGCGAAGACGCCGGACCAGAATGGGTAATAGCGCTCTTTATTTTTAACCACATAGGTAAGTAGGCCCCCGAATATGAGACTCAAAGATAATTCTGGTGGCATGAGGAGACCGCCCATGACCAGTAATGGGTTTATCTTGATAAACTTAAGGCTATAGCTGAATACAGCCCCTAGGATCATAACAATATAATTAAAGTCTTTAGTTTTGACCAAGAGCGCGCGTGCATGAGCACGCTGTGCAAACAGTTCTGGAGTGCCCAGGCCAAAGTGATTAATCAGGAAATAAAAAATAACGCCTATTGATAATGCGCTGACGAGTAAGCCAAGTAATTGATAAAAAACAATGGTGTTTTTTTCCATATGGGCCAGTTTTGCCATTTTTCTGCCGAATAAAACATCAACAGCTACGCCGCAGCAGACTTCTACAAACGTTGAGACGATGGTGATTTGTATGGCATCGAATCCAAACATGAGCATGCCGGGAATAAGAACAAACGTTGCAAAACGCGGGAATGGTGCGAGCCCCGTTTTGCCCGCTATCATTAATAACTGATAGGTGCATACTGCGGTAAAAATAACGATATAGAGTTGCGCTAGCAGTGAAAATTTAAAGAACGATAAGAAAAGATAGAGCGGAATTGCCCCAAATATAACACTGATTGTGCCCATATGTTCAAAAAAAGCATTCAGTCTTATTTGTTGCATAGCCGTTAGCGCAGCAGATGGAGCCTGTGTAAATGTTATAGTACTAAAGTAGGGTGTGTAGTAATTTTTTATTTGTTGCGTTGTTGTGCTGATAAGACGCGGTAAATCAAATAATGTTATTATTGCGCCCTGAATAACCATGCCGGATACAAATGCTAATAAAAAACCTTCAGTAGTGATCGTGGCAAAAAAGTATCTTTGTAGCGGTTCAATAAGAAAAATTTTTGATATAAAGCCAAAAAGAAGCGGCAGGGCGATAAGATGCCCCGTTATAAAACCTATTGATAAAAATATAGGGAGCAAATCGCAGCGCACATATACCGACGGTATTTTGAGAATGCCATACGCAATTGTTGGGATGAGGGTAATTTTGCTGGGAATAAAGGTAGAATATTTTTGCGTGATAGTAACAAACAGCGCTAGCGCCCCTCCGAACATAAGCTCTATGGTTTGTCGTACCTGATCCTGGGCAAAAATCATACTATGCACTAAGTCCCCAATGGGGAAGGTAATATCTTTTTGTTTATATAAATGATGTTCAAAAACATGCGCTATAAAAAAACCAAGAAAACCACCAGTGAGTACCGTTGCGGTCAAAATTGCAGAAAAATAATAGGGGTTACTTATCCATAGGGTAAAAATATTTTTATCCAAAAAATATAGGGTAGGGAAAGCCCATCCACACGCAATTGCAGTAATGCCGCCAATAGCTCCGGCGGCTGTCGAATACCCAATGGCATGCTGTGCCTGAGCAACCGGCATAACGCGAGCAAGCATAAAACGGAACACAACGGTGCCCAGAAGAACGAGTGTTGGTTCTATCCATGGACCTGTTGATGTCGCCATTGCGATGTAACCCATAATGGCGGTAGAAAACACTGAAAATAGTATAGAAATTATGGTGGTAATGATCATGGTATATGCGTTATAACTTATAGGGCGATATTGCACGATATCGCCCTATAGTAGTAATTATATAATTAATTTATTCTTTGTCGTTGTCTTCTTCTTCAGGGTTAACGGACTCAACCGGTTTCTGGTGGCCATGAATATTTTTGTCGCTTACTTTTGCTTTTTCTTTGAGTAGCTGTGCGTAGGCACTATCAAGTGCATCATGGGCGACTTTATACATATCCTGTCCCTCTTTGGAAACTATGACATGAAATTCTGGTGACGTTATACGTACTTCACATTTTTTTGTTGCATGAGTTGGATGACTCTCAAAAACAATATCATAGGTGATGGGTGTGCGTGGATGTTCTTCAAGAAACGTTTCTATTTTTTTGAAATTGTCATCAACGTATTTTTCTAGCGCACCCGAATGCTCCATGCCTCTAAATACGATTCTTTTGTTCATAAGTTCTCCTTTATGCCTTTTTTCTTACAATAAATTTTATAGGAACACCAATCATAGTATATGCGCCTCTTATAATATTTTCAAAAAAACCAAGTTGTGAAGGCCCAAACCAATCAGGTTCGTTAACATCTATGAGAATAGTTATAGGTGACTGCGCAACTTGACGAGCGCCATATACACGCAATAGTTTTTGATTGTGGTATAATGGTTTTTTTTGTAACGAACTTACTATTAATCTATTAACTTCTTCATCAGATAATTTTTGACTAAAACGTTGCCATACTTCTTCAATTAAGGGCACAAGGCGCCCTACATTTTTACCTGATTTACATGATATATTAAGAAGGGGTACTTTTTTTATTAAGTGATTATAGAGACTTAAACTTCTTTCTAATTCTTGATCCATTAACTCAGTTTTTAAATCAATTTTATTAAAAACAATAATCAGCGCCTTATAATGTTCTTCAAATGCATAAAAAGCCAATTTAAGCTCTTGGTCTACCAATTTTGCTTCAGTAACATCAAGCACAAGAACAACAATATCAGCATTTTTAAGCGCAGCGAAAGAACTTTTTACCATGAGTGGTTCTAATTGACCGCCAACAGAACGTTTTCTGCGAATGCCTGGTGTGTCCGTAAGTTCTATGTTTTGTTGATAAAATTGTATTTTTTCCGAAATTGCTTCTCGTGTTGTTCCTGGAATATCTGATACGATTGATCGTTCTTCTTGCAACAATGCATTCATTAAAGAAGATTTTCCAACGTTTGGTCTTCCCAAGAAAACAACGCGATAATCAGGTTCTTTGTCTGCGGCACCTGATGTTTCTTGTGGTAATAAATCAACAATTTCATTGAGAACATCATTGATGCCTTTTGAATGTTCAGCTGAAATTGATACGGTGTGCGGAAAACCTAATTTATAAAATTCATGTATATGTTCTTGTGCCAGAGTGTTATCTATTTTATTGATAACAAGAATAACTTTCTTATTATTTTTATGTAAAAGCTGAGCAATTTCGCGGTCCTCAGGTAATACCCCGACCAGTGAATCTACGACGAAAACAACAAGATCTGTTTTTTGTACTAAATCTAATGCTGTTTGACGTACTTTTTCTAAAATAATATCTTCTGTTTTTCGTAAACTGATACCGCCTGTGTCAATAATTTCAAATCTATGATTTTTCCATTCAATAACATCTTTAATAAAATCTCTCGTAACGCCTGCATAATCAAGTGTTATACTTCTGACAGATTCTGACAGTTTATTAAAAAGGGTCGATTTTCCTACATTCATACGACCAACAATTACAACGGAACGAATGTTACTCATGGTTGTTTTCCTTAATTTCTGTTAATGTACCCGGGAAAACTTGCAATACAGATTGAGCCCGTGGTAATGATTCTAAATGTGAATTATTAATTTTTTGTTCCTGCATCGCTACAGGTTTTTTTTGCATGTTATCATGCGTTATTTTATAGGACCGTTGTTGAGAAATCGGTTCAGCTTTTTTTTGAAGTATTGGCGCTGGAGATTTTATCTCTGCGGTAAATATATAGGTGCAAACGACGCTTGGTTCAAAACACTTTTCTAATATCGGTTGCCATAATAATCGGGTTGATTCTAATGAATCTTTAAAAAATATAAGCTCCGAAGAAAAAGCTATAGTAATTTCTTTGTGTTGCTTTCCTCTGAATTGCCCTTGCCTAAAGATAGAATTTACTAGTGGTTCGTGTACCGCTTGCAATTCGTGTAAAAAATACTTCCAAGGATCATCAATAGGCGCGGTTTGTTCAGGTGTTACTTGCTGCACCACGGGCGCAGGCGCTATCTTTTTGTTCGTAATTGATGGAGGCGTGTGAACGTTATGTACGATATTTTGAGAACTATTTTTAATTTCTAGCATTTTTAACAATACTAGTTCCATGAGCCCAGGCGCTGATAATGTTTTTACATAATGCAGTTCGCTTGTATACAAAATCTCTAAAAAACGCGTTAACTGGTCTTGAGAAAATGTGTGCGCTAATTGGACCAATTGCTTTTCATGAATAATTTCACACGGTACATTGCAGACAATTGATAACAGCATGCGTACATATTCAACTATTTTTTTCCACAATATCGTTGGATTATATAAAGAAAAATCGTATTTTATGGTAATCGCAAGAACGTCATGTGCCGAATTATTACTTAATGCTGCAAATAGTTCAAGAAAAATAGTTTCCTGTGGCAAGCCTAAGACTTTTGTTACGGCGTTCATGGTTACAGAGCCATGCGCCAGACGTACACGTTCGATAAGATTTAAGGCATCACGAACTGACCCCTGGGACTCTGCTGCAATGCACGATAGCCCAAGTTCATCATATTCTAAAGATTCTTGTTGACAAATATAGACCAAATGTTTGGTTAAATGTGGCGTTGCAATGGGATCAAAAAAAAGGTTAAAACACCGAGAGCGTACCGTATCAATAATTTTAGTTACTTCTGTCGTAGCCAATAAAAAGACAACAGATTTCGGTGGTTCTTCTAAAATTTTTAAAAAAGCATTAAAAGCAGCTTTACTTAACATGTGCGCTTCGTCAATAAGATATATTTTTCTTGTACCTAAAATAGGCAAAAACGATGCCGCTTCGATAATTTGACGAACATTGTCAACGCCCGTATATGATGCAGCATCTATTTCAAAAAAATCCGGATGCGCACCCATTTTCATTGCTTCGCATGAGGCGCAGGCAAGACAGGGCAAATCAATTTCTTGTGGGTGCTGTTGAAAATCAGCAAGTCGTGCGCAGTTGAGGGCACCCGCGAAAAGGCGTCCTGTTGTAGTCTTACCACTTCCGCGTTGACCAGATAAAAGATACACAGGAAACACAATATCTTTATAAAGACTATTTTTTAAAATCTTTACGGTAAGATCCTGGCCTATCAATTCATTAAACGTTCTTGGGCGCCACGCACGCGCTAAATGTACTAACACGGTCATATACCTAACAGGTGATAAACAAAAAACTAATATTATTAAGTATACTGCAGTTAACTTAAAACTTTAAGTTAAAATTTAAGCTAAAAAAATAAGGGAAGTTCATACAAAAACCGCATTGTCCCTGCTGCTTCTTTTCAGACCTGACAGATTCTACAACCGTTTTTTATGAACTTCCCAATTTATATGGTGGAGAGAGAGGGATTCGAACCCTCGATACCCCTTTCAGGATATACATGATTTCCAATCATGCTCTTTCGGCCACTCAGACATCTCTCCAATAAAAATATTTCGTTAATTATTCGGCTTTTTTAACAAAAGGCTTTCTGTTGAGTGATGGCCGTGCCGCTCTTTTTGCAGGAGCTTGACCGGCAGAACCACGCTTAGCTTTTTTGTTAGATTCTTCTTCTTCATCGCTACCAAGCGCTTTAACCATTTCTTCAGTTAAACCAGCATGCGAAGCTTCTTCAGTTGCCATTTCGTGTGCTTTAATTTCAGCTTGCGCTTGTCCCTTATTTACCGCTTCAGCTAAATAATCAAGAACAACTTCAATTGCACGAGGAACGTCGTCATTGCCAGGAATAACAATGTCCACCATTGATGGATCACCATTGGTATCAACAAGCGCAACAACAGGTATTCCAGCTGCAACAGCTTCTTTGACAACAACGTGTTCTTTTTTAACATCAACAACGACAACTGCGCCTACCGGCCAACCCAATGTACGGATCCCACCGATGTTTTTAAGCAAGCGTTCAACTATTTTTTGAAAAACGCCAAATTCTTTTTTAGTATAAGAATATTGTTCTGTTTTGCTTAAAATGTCTTGATAATGCAACAGTTTGGTGATCGATTTTTTAACTTGTGAATTATTAGTTAATGTTCCACCGATCCAACGATGAGTTACGCTGGGGCTATTAGACGATTCAGATGCTTTTTTAATGGCAGCTTGTGCAGCCTTTTTTGTGCCAACCCATAATATTGGTTGACCGCTTGCAGCAATAGATTCAAGAAACTTTGCCGCCTTTTCCATTTGGTGTGCTGTTTTGGAAACATCTATAAGATGAACCCCGCCTTTATGCCCCCAAATATAAGGACGCATTTTTGGGCACCAGCGCCACGTTTGATGTCCATACTGAACACTATTTTTGATGAGTAATTTTAAATCTATCATGATATATTGATCCTTTCAGGGTTATCGAGTGTTTTTTGGGCTGAAGCTATTTCATCGTGATGTAGCTTCATAGCCACCCCTATAATAAAAACACCATGTGTATACTATAATTATCATTTATTGTAATAGAAAACATAAAAATAGCAATTATTCTAGCCCTATTACTTCATTATTTTCCACTGCCCTTTCAAATCGCTTGCCGAGCAATTGAGCGGTTAAGAGCCACATGCTGATAACGCCAATGAAAAAAACAGTGTGAACAGATGTTAGCAGTGCCGTTGACACATAACGGGAGACAAAAACGTTATAATATGAACCGCATCCCTTTGCTACCTTGGCACCAAACGCATCAATCCAAGATTTTGATTTAAATTTCATCTCTTTGGTAGTTGGTATATAGAGACTTTCTCGTAGTGGATACGCAAATGCATAATTAACTGATCGAATAAGTATATAAACAATGAGAACTGCATTCGCGGATTGACTTGTAAGATAATACGTCAATAAAATTCCTGTGATAGTTGGTATCAAGATCAAGCTTTTACGTTCGCCTAAAAAGTTTATTAGGGCACGTGTTCCAAAGAGCACAATAATAAATCCTGCTAAGTGAACAAATAAAACCGATTTAAATAAAAACCCACTCAGAGCAGAGGCCGAAGAAGCATGAGTTTCTCCAATGCTGAGACGTAAATATCCAAGAACTACGTTAATAATTTCCCAGAAAAAAATCATACCAAACATACCCATTACGTAGGGATAACGAACAATCATTACAAGCCCAGACACGATGCTTGTTAATGTTGCTATTAACCCAGTTGGCTCGCCATGAGACGAACGCTCTTTTTCAACTTTATAGACAGCTTCGTAGCCATGTAAATATTGAGCAGGCACTCTTGTTATCATTATATTAATAATGATGGGAACGCAAAGAAGTAAGCACGAGGCAAGCCCTAATAAAATTTGGTGATTGATTACATCAGAATAAATCAATTGCCCTAAACTATCCTTATAAGTTAATAGCCACCAAGCAAAAGCGGACATAATCATGCCCCCGAATTTTGATCCAGCAATCATAATTGTATAGTTGTTTTTTGCAGCTTTTGGACTGGTTATTGAGTTGGTAAAAGCCCAAAAAACACTTACTACAAAAGGCGAATATCCTTCTATGAAAAAATACAAAAACCATCCAAATAATCTATACGGATTCGTATCGGTGTTTGCTAAGCCGATGGTTGGATGACCTAAGAGATAAACACATATAAGTCCACCAATGCCGTACAACATGCAATAGAAATACAACAGATGCGAGCGCTTTAAAATGTCGACAAGGCGTGAATAAAAAAGAATTGGTGGAATAAGTATAAAGATGGAAAGCATTTTTGCCCATGGCATATATTCAAGGCCAACAATGTGTACAAAAATAGAATCCTTAAGCTCTTTTGCAATGGTATAACCACCAATTGCGCAAAAGAAGGCTGCCGTCAGTAAAATAACTTTTATTCGCTCGTGCGGTTCAACATCAACAAAAAATTTGAAAAAAGACTTGAGTTGTGAACTCATAACCAGAACCCTCTTATGCCCCAATATGATAAAATGAACAAGCTTTCTCGGAACATTTTTATTTCGAGAAAGCTTGTTTTCATAGATGACCTATACTAATAAATAACTGCGCTTAACAAACAACGGTGTTGCTATCAACAGCCTTTTTGTGAGTTCTGCCAAGATACAGTGCAATTAAAAACCAAATACCACACAAACCAAGAGAAGCTATAGCGCTAAACATGATAAATGAGTTTACGCTCATCAGCTTCTTGACCGCATTAATTGCAGATCCGCCCGCTTTTGATGAACGAGATCCGAACATTTCGATCCATCCCTTAGCTTTATATTTCGCATCTTTTGTTGTTGGAATATATAATTGCTCTTTTGCTGGCTGATTTAAGGCATAATTTAATGCTTTAGAAACAATCATTATCCAACATGCAACTTCTAGATTTAAATTAAGATTAAGTGCAATGGTTGCGCCGGCAATAATAATAGGCAATAGCGTTAGTGCTACCGTTAAGCCGAGCTTGCGTCCAATATTGCTTACCCCAAGCAGAAGGCAAATAAGAGCTACACCATTAGTCCAAACGCCATAGTTGCCGAGATAAGAAGCCAAAGCATCGCCGCTCATACCTTGACTTGCTGCTAGTACTTTGAAGTGGAAGTCAAAGATAGTAACAATTACTTCATAAATAGAAATAACAGCAAAAATTCCGAGAAGGTACGGTTGCGAAAGAATAAGACCTAGGCCTTCAGTAAAGCCAACTTTTTCCTTGGTTGCCTTCTTTTGTTCTGCAGTTTCTTTGCCATGATAACCGCGTAGTTGATCATGGGAAACGACCTTCATGTAGTAGTAAACCATAGCTGCTATCATGAAAATTGCAGCGGATCCAATACCGATAACTACGGCTTGACCAAGGTTTTCTGCTTGTCTTTCTACAATAAGTGGTCCAACGATACCACCAACTTGTCCACCCATAGCAATAAGGCCGTATCCACGTTTTGCAGATTCTGGTGTAGTTGTATCAGCGGTAAATGCCCAAAAAAGAGCAACCATGATAGAACCAAAGCTTTCTACATAAACATAATAGAGCCAGCCAAGTAGGCGCCATGGACTTGCATCTATATTAGGAAGGCCAATGGTAGGATTTTGCAGGAGGATAGCAAATAAAATACCCAAGGTTCCATAAATAGCGCATAAGGCATAAAAAACCCTGTGACGCGGAAACTTATCGACTAAAAATCCATATGCCATGACCAGAGGCACCACGACAAAGAGCGAAAGCCCCTTTGCAAATGGAATATATGTTGCACCAATAATAATGGAAAAAACGGAGTCTTTGGTAATACGTATTAACCAATACACGCCGATGGTAAAAAAGAATATGAACGCCAAGAGTAAAAACTTTTTAAGTTCTTCTCGACTAAAATCCCCAAACCACGCTTTTGCAAGCCTAGAAATCATATAGAAACCCTTTTATGAAAACTGTGTATAAACATTCATTAGTATCTTAATATAAGATTTATTGTTTGTAAAAAAAACAATTATATATGTATGAGAAAATATCTTTATATCATTCTATTTAATATAAATAGAATATTTTTTACAACATAGACTTCCTTTCGTTGACAAAAAAACTTATTTCAGCCACTTTGACCTAAAAACCTTCATTTTACTGAAAAATTGGCCTGTGGTACACTATATCTTATACACAATTATCTTTGTATTATTAATATATGAAAAAAATTTACACGTGTGAGGAAAAAATGACTGAAGAAAAAACATCGCAGGAGCCGCATTTTTTAGCACTTTTGCCTTTAAAAAATGTTGTTCTTTTACCAAAAAGTATCATCCCTATTATAGTAGGAAGATCGTCGTCGATTAAAGCAGTTGAATATTCTCTCAAGGTTGATAAATCAATTTTTATTACGGCGCAAAAACATTCTGAAGTAGAGGCACCTACGGCGGACGATGTGTATACGTATGGGACTCATTCAACCATATTGCAGGTAATGAGGATGCCAAAGGGAGCTTTAAAGATATTAGTTGAAGGTATTTGTCGAGCCCGCATCGTTAAAACTGAGCCGACTGAAGGATTTATTGGGGCATACATAGAAGATATAGTTACTACTGGCGTTGAGCAAAATCTTGAAAATGAGGCTATTTGGCGTCATTTGCAAACACTGTACGCAACGTTTTCTTCGCTTAATAGTAAAGCGCCGGCCGATCTTATGGCATCTGTTAAAACGATAGAAGACGTAGACACTATCGCTGATACGCTGACGGTGCAGCTTAATTTGTCATTTGAAGAGCGCCAAATGATGCTTGAGATAACTGATCTCAAGGAAAAATTGCTTAAGGTCTATGCTTTGTTAAAAAAAGAGATAGATATTTTAGAGACAGAAAAGAGAATTCAGGAAAAAATTCAAACCCAAGTTGAAAAAAGCCAACGCGAGTACTATTTAAATGAGCAAATAAAGGCTATACAAAAAGAGCTTGGTCGAGAAGATCAGCATCATGAAATTAGCCAAATTCGAACAACTCTTAAAACCTTGGGGTTGCCTCAAGAGGCTTCTGAAAAAGTAGAAAAAGAGTTACGAAGACTTGAACAAATGCCGCCATTGTCTTCTGAGGCAGTTGTAAGCAGGCATTATATAGATTGGATTGTAAATTTACCGTGGTCAAAAACAAGCAAAGATGCCATTAGTTTAGAGCAGGCTGAAAAAATTCTTAATAAAAATCATGCTGGTCTTAAAAAAGCTAAAGAGCGAATTATAGAGTTTTTGGCGGCGAAGAAATTTTCGGCGTCCCTTGTTCGCTCACCTATTATATGCTTGGTGGGGCCTCCTGGTGTTGGTAAAACGTCTTTAGGTAATTCTATTGCGGATAGCTTAGGCAGAGAATTTGTCAGAATTTCATTGGGCGGTATTCGTGATGAAGCTGAAATTCGTGGACATAGAAGAACATATATTGGAGCGCTTCCAGGGAAAATTATTCAGGCTATGCGCAAGGCAAAAACGGTTAATCCGGTTATATTGCTTGATGAGATAGATAAAATGTCTAATGATATTCACGGTGATCCTTCATCGGCGCTTCTTGAGGTGCTTGATCCGGAACAAAACAAAGGCTTTGTCGATCACTTTTTAGAAGTGGAATATGATCTTTCTAAAGTTATGTTTATTGCAACAGCTAATCATCTTGAAGGTATTCCGTATCCGCTTTTTGATAGAATGGAGTTGGTAAATCTTTCTGGGTATACCGATGATGAAAAAATGGAAATTGCGCAACAATTTTTATTGCCTAAAAACCTTAAAGAATACGGATTGAAAAAAACTCAGTGTAAGATACCTCAAGATATATTGCACAAGATTATTACTGATTACAGTAAAGAATCTGGTGTGCGGCAGTTGGAACGATTGATCGCCAAGTTGATGCGAAAATCAATTCAAATATTACTGAAGGATGAAACAATACGCTCTGTCACTATTACTCCAGAACTTATTAAGGAATGGCTTGGGACGGCAAAATACAAGAAAACTTCTTTAGATTCGAGCACTCAAAAAATTGGTCTTGCAACGGGGCTTGCGTGGACAGAACTGGGTGGAGATGTTCTTGAGATTGAGGCAACTATATTGCCAGGCAAGGGCGCTTTGACATTAACCGGACAATTAGGTGAAGTTATGCAAGAATCAGCTCATGCTGCGTTAAGTTATATTCGTTCTCGTGCATTAGAGCTGGGTCTCAAAAACTCATTTTATTCTACAAAAGATATTCACTTGCACGTACCAGAGGGTGCTACTCCAAAAGATGGTCCTTCTGCTGGTATAACGATGTGCGTTGCACTTGTTTCTGCACTTACAAAAAATCCAGTAAAGCCAGATATTGCTATGACCGGAGAAATTACGCTGCGTGGAAGAGTGTTGGGTGTTGGCGGATTGAAAGAAAAAATATTGGCCGCAGCACATCATGGTATGAAAACGGTACTTATACCACAAGAAAATTATGACGATGTGGAAGAAATTGGTAGTGAACTGGGTACCGCTGTGCATAGAATTTATGTTGATAGCATGGATAAGGTGTTAGAGCTAGCGCTGGTTAATAATCCATTTCAGTCGACAAAATCAACAAAAACCGCAAAAAAAACTAAAAAATCAAAAACAAAAAAATAATATGATATACTACTCTATTGTTATATAGTTATTTTGTTTTTTATAAAGGATTTATTATGAAAAGATTGATGCTTTTTAGTTTACTTGGTGTGCTTACTTTGACATCAGCATGTTTCAGAAGAAAAAAAGCGCATGTTGAAGAAGAAACCATTATTTATGTGGACCAAAAATCTACAACAAAACGTGTTTCAGGTCCAATGCAACCAGACGTTGCCTGGACGGATACTGATCTTAAATAGCCTAGATTAAAGGGGAAGTTCATCTTCCCCTTTTTTAACTCTTGCATAATGCGCGACACTTTTTTACACTAAAATTGGTAGTATAATTTTATTAAGGAGAGAATTCATGAAAAAATCATTCTTGGCAATGAGCATTGCTTTATTGTTTTGCCTACCAGCGTGTGAATGTGTTAAACGTTGTTTCCGCAAAAATGATTGTCATACATGCCCTGAAAAAAAACATAGATCATGTTCTGACAATAGCTGCAGCCGTAGCCATGGTAAGCACATGCATGATGAAGAAATGTCTCACAAATAGATATTTCTTGTAAATCAAACTAAAATAACCCCTGTTATATTATATAGCAGGGGTTATTTTATTAAGCATGGTAATAATATCGTCAAATCTAAAATAAGTGGCAACATCCAACGGTGTGAAGCCGCCGTTATCAGGAATGGTAACGTCAGCTCCAGCATTCATTAATATTTCTAGACATTTTGTTTGGTGATAAAAGACAGCAAGATGCGCGGGTGTTACACCATCTTTATTACGAAAATTATAATCAGCGCCGCATCGTAATAATACTATTGCGGTACTTTCTAATCCCATTCTGACAGCATAATGTAACGGCGTTGTTTGCTCGCAATCTTGTGCATTAATATCAGCACCATGTCGCATAAGTTGTATAATTATGTTATTAAGCCCTTTATGCGATGCACAATGTAATGGCGTTTGTCCCAGCGCATTTTTTGCATGTACATCGGCACCTGTGCGTAATAATAATAAAACTAGTTCTTGATCAGCGATATTAATAGCTTGGTGCAACAGTGTATTACCGGTGACATCGCGAATAGCATTAATGTCTTCGCCGTGAGAGAATAGTTGTTTTAGCGTTTGTGTATCTCTTTGGGCAACTGCCGTAAAATATTCTTCATGCGTCGTCTGTGCGCCTATGGCAGTATTAACAAATACTATTACTAGTAAAAAATAACCTATTTTTTTCATAAAATATCCTCATCATGTGACGGTTGTTGTAGGGTTTGGTCTGGCAGAATGTAGATTCCATATATCAGCGTAGTATAATTCTTTTTCAAAAACCTTTTGTATCTCCTGAGGATATCCTTTGAGTATATCTTTTAGAGTATAGTACGTAATGTGTCGCGGAATCTCTGAAAAGGGCCTCAGTAAATTTGCGTATACATACAATAAACGTTTAAACCATGTTTCATTTTTTTCTTCATACGCGTCAGGATCATCAATCGACACTTGGTCAAGTTGGTTCGGCATCTCCGTTTGTACGTATTGTTCAAGCCAATGAGAATTGCAGCATGCCCCTATATATAGCTTATTGTCTTTCGGAATGAAGGCATCGCGAATAAAAGCAGGGTCGGTAAACCATATCTGAATACTGCCCTTTTGAATAAAATGTTGTTGGTCAAGACACGTAATAATTGTATGCCAAAAAGTGTTACAATATTCTTTTTCAGTAAAAAGTTTTTTTACTATAACATTATATTTTTTTGCAATACACGCCATCTTTTTGATAGTGCGTATTTGAAGAATATCTTTATGCCCATATATTTTATAATCTACCTTATCGTATTTTTTGTTTTCAACAGCCAGTATGGCGTCGTCAAAATAAGACACATTATTATCGGATTTAATATTGCCTGCCTCAATTGCTACAAAAAATATGATATGGCGCATAATATCGTCTGGAACTTGCGATAGATAGTCTTGATTTTGCACCATAGCATGCACTGTGCCAGCATATAAAAAAATATAGGCTATTATTTTTTTTATCGCGGTCATGTTAAGCGTTTCTGTGTGAAATAGTATTGCATATTTTTGCCAGTGTTTGTTCAATAGTAAGATGTGTTGTGTCGACTATAATACTGTCAGATGCAGGTTGTAATGGTGCGTATGCGCGAGTGCTGTCGCGTAGATCACGTTGTGTAAGCGCAGCGAGTGCTTCTGCAAAAGTAAAATTATTATTATGTTGTTGTTGATCTTTTTGCCAACGTGCTGCACGTACTTCTGCATCAGCGGTAATAAAAAATTTATAATCTGCCTTATCAAAAACAACAGTGCCAGAATCTCTTCCCTCTACTACAGAAATTTTTTTATCGAGCACCAGCTGTTTTTGGTACGTAGATAACGCATCTCTTATAATCGGGGATTGGCTTGCCAGAGATGTTAATTGATCGATGGTGCTTGATTTCAAAATGCCATCGAGCACTGTATTTTTAAATACAATACGAGCGCCGTTATTACTATCATAGGTATACGCAAAATCATGCAAGAGTGTGTTAACGTTCTCGTCAGTAAGCGTATGTATTGTTTTTGCCGTATAACCATATTGTGTGTGCAATAAATAGGCGAGTCCGCGATATAAGAGACCTGTATACAAATAATACGCGTTAAGCTGTTGTGCAAGAACACGCGCAACTGAAGATTTGCCACTTGCTGCTGGTCCGTCAATTGTTATTATGATATGCATACGTCGATACCTGTAAATTCTATATTTTTTCTGTCACGCCAATAATTTTCTGTCACCTGAACAACCATATCACAGGGCTGATTAACACTATTTTCTAATAAAGGCATCAGATCGGGTCTATTAAAAAATATAACCGGTTTAATAATGCCGTCTGCAAAAATAGTACACTTTACATGCAGTTCTTTAAGCAGCGTTGGTTTATCTAATAAACTTACCTGTTTGAGTATAAAGCGCGGCTGTGGGTTTTCGCAGCCGAATGGCTCTAATAGAGCACAATCAGATAATAATTTTTCATTAGTTTCTGGTAGTGTCAGATGCGCATCAATGGTAATTTTGTGTTGCAAATCTTCGGGTGATAATTGCTGATTAATAAGCGTCGTTAACCGTTCTTTTAATAATTCTATATGCTCAGTTTTTAATGAAAGTCCTGCGGCTACGGTATGTCCGCCAAAAGTCAGTAATATATCCCGCACATCATGTAGCGCATTAAACATATTAAATTCTGGAATTGAACGGCATGAGCCTTTTGCAATACCTGATGATGTGAGATGCAATAATATTACTGGGCGACAATACTGGCCGACAAGACGAGAAGCGACCAGCCCTATGACACCGGATGGCCATGATGCTGATCCTGCAATAATAACTTTATCAGTTTCTATATTTATTTTTTTCTCTGCAATAGCCTGTTCAATGTCTTGTAATACTTTTTTTTCTATACTTTTACGTGCCTCATTTAATTCTCCGAGCGTTTTGCCAATACGTACGGTTTCTTGTTGATCAGAACCTATAAGAAAAGCTACTCCTTCGCGTGGATCTTCAAGCCTGCCAAGAGCATTAATTTGCGGTGCAATAAAAAATCCAATATCAGTTGATGATAAGTGTGGTTTAGTGACACGCGCATTGTTTTTAAGTACTTCAAGAGAAAAACTTTTTATACCATTAATTTTATGAAGCCCTTGTTGCACCCAATAACGATTTTCGCCGGTTAATGGTACTACGTCAGCAACAGTACCTAACAATAGCAATTCATATACTTTTTCGGGTAATTGTTTGCCTAGTTGTTCATACAGTAATGACATAATTTTGAAACTAATGCCGACGCCGGCAAATTTTTTATAAGGGTAAGCACATTCTGTTTGATGTGGGTCAATAACGGCATAGGCGTTTGGCACGGCTTCATGCGGCTTGTGGTGGTCAGTGATAATAACGTCTACCCCCAATTTTTGAGCCAATAGTACGGGCTCAAATGCGGTAATGCCATTATCAACGGTAATAATCAATTTATAATTATTGCGCGCGGCACGTTCTACGGTTTTAAGCGATAATCCATATCCATCATGCACTCGATGCGGTAGAAAAAAATTAACCTGCGCGCCCAAGGGCAGTAAGCAGATCAGCATGAGCGCAGAAGAAGTAATGCCATCAACGTCATAATCGCCCGCGATTAATATTTTTTCTTGATTATTAATTGCTTCTATAATTCGAGCAACTGCTTTTTGGGCATCTTTCAACAATATTGGATTGCCGACATCTTTTTCTTGCGAGGTAAAAAGAAAAGATTCAAAATCTTGTTCGCTGATATATCCACGATTGACCAATGCCTGGACAATGGGGAATGAAAGATTATATCGTAAAACAAGTTTGCTGATCAGTTCAGTATCATACTTGGGGAGTTTCCACAAATATTTAGCACCGGCAATGATCATATTTTTCTTTTGAGCGTGGGAAATAAAATAACTTCTTTAATAGAAGTAGTGCCGGTTGCTATCATGACAAGGCGGTCAATGCCAATTCCTACCCCCACAGTTGGCGCGAGTCCATGTTGCAGAGCATTGATATAATCTTCATCATAATGCATCGCTTCTTCATCTCCAGCCGCATGCGCTTTTACTTGTTCTTTAAATCGTTCTGCCTGCTCAAAAGGATCATTTAACTCATTAAAACCATTGCTAATTTCCATGCCTGCTATAAAGAGCTCATAACGTGCAGCATATTCAGGATTTTTTGCATCACGCTTTGCAAGTGGAGAAATTTCGAGCGGATAATCTATAATATACGTTGGCTGAATGAGCAACGTTTCTACGGTATGTTCAAAAAGAGCAAATATTTTTTGTCCATACGACGCTTCTTTATTTTCTATGGTAACGTCATGTTTTTTTAACGTAGCATCAATGGTTGTTGGTGTAAGTTCTGCGTCGGTAATCGAACTGTATTTGACAATTGCTTGTTGTGCGCTGAGTTTGTCGAATGGTTTTTCAAAATCAACAGTATGGTTACCAAACGTAACGTGTAATGTTCCGCAGGATTCTTGCATGACCGTGCGTAGCATATCTTCGACAAAGCTCATGCCGTACTGATAATCGTGGTATGCCATATAAAATTCAAGCATGGTAAATTCTGGATTGTGTCGTGTCGAAACGCCTTCATTGCGGAAGTTGCGATTTATTTCATACACGCGTTCATAGCCACCAATAATCAATCTTTTTAAATACAATTCTGGTGCAATACGTAAGAAAAATTTTTCATTAAGCGCGTTGTGATGCGTAACAAACGGGCGTGCTGCCGCTCCACCTGGAATGGGGTGCAGCATGGGAGTTTCTACTTCCATAAAATCATGTGTATCGAGATAGTTGCGTATTAACCTGATAATTGCGGAGCGTTTTTTAAAACGTTCACGTGTTTCTGGATTGGTCATCAAATCAAGATACCGTTGCCGATATTTGGTTTCTATGTGCGTAAGCCCATGAAATTTTTCTGGAAGAGGGAACAAGCATTTGCTTAAGAGTTCAAATTGAGCGACCTCTAATGTTATTTCGCCCATATGTGTTTTAAAAGATCGGCCATGGCATGATATAATGTCGCCAATGTCGATCATGGTATTAAATAATGCAAACAGCGCGTCGCCGATAATATCTTTTTTAAGATAAATTTGTAATGATCCGGATCTGTCTTGTACAGTGGCAAATATTGATTTTCCGTGACTACGAATGGCTAGTATCCTACCAGCAATAGTATAATTTTTACTTTCTGTTCCTGCCTCAAATTCATCACGCACCTGCTGACACGTTTCGGTTATGGTTACATTATGTGGCCAAGGCTCTATGCCTTGGTTTCTCAATGTATCAACTTTTTTAACCCGCTGTTCGTGCTCTTGAGAGTGGAGTGTTTCTAGGTCATCGTGGGGAGGAATAATATTTTTGGTCATAGTATTAATCTTGCTACATAAACGTTAAAAATTACAGAATCTTTACTCACTATATCATAAAACAGTATTATTTTGAAAAAAAGAGGTTGTGATGAAGTGTTGGTTGGCAGTATGTTTGATGCTATGCGGTACAAGTGTTGCGTATATCCCCTTTAATCCCATTATAACTGATAAAGGCCTCCCGGTTGTGTGGAAAGGCGAAAATTCTGGCATTGTTGGCTGGCTTGATGTTTTTTTTACCGTTGGTCAAGAAATTAAGCGCACAAATCGTGTCATGGCAATTAAGCTGTTTGCTGATAATAGTATTATCTTTGTTCACCCAGCAAATCCAAATGTGCCGCTGCCAAAGGGTTTGTATCTATGGCAAAGCGGATGGGATTTTTGGAAAGGGGGCAAAAAACCACATCAGGTTGATGGGCTTATACTGAAAGCCGGCTTTGAGCAATCTGAGCAAAATAATTATTTTAAAAATCTGTATTGTTCTGGTTCTACGGGCCAGGGCGTTGGAAACAGTCTATTTCGGTTTGCAGATACGACAATGAAGGTCTGGACGAGTACAAAAGATAACAAAGTATGGGTTGCTACTGATGCAAGACATGATTATCCATCGCTAGAGGTCGAAAATATTTTTAAGTGGGATAAGCGGGATAAGGATGCTGCTGAATTACCAGTTCCCGAAAATCGTTTTTTCAGACAGGGTCTCTTTTATGGCATTATGGGTGTCACAGAAGAATATTTTAGAGAATTAAGTCGTGACCAATTTGGCAAAGTTAGGTTGCCACATACAATGTTTCCATTGCCCTGGGAAGTTGAAAATCAAGAACTTGAAAAATATTTTCCCGGTAGATCGCTTGTTCCACGTCCCGAAACATTTAAAATTTTGAAATTACAAGATTTATATACACAGGCGAAAGAATTGCTGCAAAAAACGCCTGATGGCAAGGGCAAGCTATCAATTATCAATGGCTATGAGTTATTTGAGCAGATGAATGCGCGTCAAGCGACCGATATTCGTTTTTTGCAGTCTCAGTCAGAAAATGTTGATGCGGTGTTTCAATTAGCGTCAAATTTTAATGATTTAGAAGGTGGCGTGGGGGATCCGACTCATTTAGTAGAGTCTATGATGTATCGGCCAGCGCAGGGGGAAGAAGCGTGCCTGGCAACATTAGGAGCTGCCATACTGCGTAAATATTGGATTAATGAAATTAAGCCAATTAACATCTTACAGGATCTTCCACATGTTGAAGTTAATGCTGTCGGTAGAATAATAAAAATTACCCAGAAGCTTACGGAGGCTGATATACCAAAAATAGCCGTAGGTCTGCAGCAAGATGTGCCTGTTTCTAGCGGGTATTTTCGTGGATTTAGTGGTAGGTATCCTGGATATGAAAATATAGAAGATTCTTCGGTGAAAGATAGGGTCACATTTCTCTATAAATCAGGAGCAGTTGTCTCTGGACGTGATCCTCTTAATATATTTAATTCTGTGGTTGCGCCCCAAAATATCAATCAGGTCTTTACAGCTGCATTAGATGTTAATATGAAAAATAAAGGTGCTATTAATGATCCCCAGTCGGCGCAAATACTTCTTAAAGCAGCATATCAGGGGACTCTATTAGCCGCAGCGGTGAGTGGCAAAAAGAAGCTTTTTTTAACCCTGGTCGGCGCTGGAGCGTTTAAAAATGAACTAGAATGGATCAATAATGCCCTAGAATCAAACTTTACCGTAGATGGCCGTATGATAACTTTAGCGGAAATTATTGCCCGTGCAGGGTTAGAAGTGATTATTGTTATTCACTCCGACCCTCGTCCTGACCGTGTTCAAGACATAATTAAGCGTAAGGATTTTATAAAGCGGCTTGTTGCTCTTAATGATACAGTTCAGGCATTTAATCAAAAACCAAATTTTGCTGATACGCTCGGCACGCAGCCACTTTTGACGCTTTTTAATGATCTATCGGTGCTTTCAGCGCTGATGTAAGATAACTGTTGCAAGAACTATCAAAAATAGCATAAAATTTTCCTAAACAAATTTGTGTTCTTGGGAGAATGTGTATGATAGTGCGGCAAAAAATTTTACTCTTAATTGTGTATGTTTCTTTAGCTCATGGTATAACGCCATTGGCAGATCAAATAACCTTAACGCCAGAAGAACAAGTTCTTTTTAATACATATTCGTTTGATGAACTCTTCGCTCGCGGAAGAGCGTGTAAGGTTGCCGGCGAAGTTACTCAAGCTATACAGTATTTAAAACCTGCTGTATTAAAAAGACCGCGCGATTGGCCGGCTAATTGGGACTTGGGCGATATGTATTTAGCTCAAGGTGATTTTGCGCGGGGTCTTGCCGGCTTCAGATTTAGATGGCAACATGAGCAGCTCTATAAAACACAATTATGGCGTGGCGAAGATCTCAGTAATAAAACAATTCTTGTATATTGTCAGTGGGGTTTCGGTGATACGTTCATGTACTTGCGGTATCTTGCAGAATTGAAAAAATTAGGTGCAACAGTTATCTGTTGCGTTCAAAAACCACTGGTCAACATAGTGAGTTATTGTCCCTTTATTGATCGCGTGATTACCAGTAATGATACAAAGCCCGCTTTTGATTATCAAGTTCCCATTACCTATCTTCCCGAAGTTTTTAATACAACCATCGATACGATTCCACATCAGGTCCCGTATATGTTTGTCGATGATCAGTATATACAACAATGGGCGCCTGCAGGTGACAGCAAAAAAGCATTAAAAATTGGTATTTGTTGGCAGGGTGCGCTACGTGAAGACGCTCAAACGGCTAATAGGTCAATAAAGTTATTAGACTTATTGCCTGTTATAGCGATTCCTGGTGTTGAGATATATTCTTTGCAGCAGGGATATGGTGCTGATCAAATTGAAGATTTGCCAAAAAATTATCATATTGTCACATTTGGTGAAAATTTTGATAAAGGGCACGGTGCGTTTGTTGATACCGCAGCGGTGATAAAAAATCTTGATCTTGTCTTAACTATTGATACGTCTATTGCACATCTCGCTGGCGCACTAGGCGTCCCTGTTTGGGTTATGCTGCAGTACGCCAGCGAATGGCGTTTTTTTTTAAACCGATCTGATTCTCCCTGGTATCCAACTATGCGTTTATTTCGCCAGACGCAGCAGAGTGATTGGTCGCCGGTTATACAAGAAGTAGTTCATGCGCTCCACATTAATTAAAATCTGGTAAGCGTATTGGTTCATATTCAAATGCATGATATTTTTCTTCACCAGTTTCAGATGGATAAGATATTACCGAAAGATGCTTGATAGGTGTCTTGCCACTTACGAAATATTTACATTCCGTCCCATTAACTATATACGGTATTTCGGTTGTTGTAGCGTCGATATCAAATGCGCTCGTATCGCCGCTGGCAATTATTTTACCGAAAACTGTTACTTTACTCTGTGCAGTATTATTCAAAACTGTCATTTGTTGTTTTTTTGCTGGCTCTGAATCAACAATCATGTCTAATTCAAAGTCTTTTTGAATTGTCAAGATAAAGGGTCTGCCATAAGCAACAAATTTGGGTAGAAACTTTTCTACTGTTAAAATAGCGCCGTCACCGTTAGTTTTACTATGTGATATGCATTGTCTTATTTTTTTATTATCAAGAAACGTATTATTTGATTTTAGCATTATTGTCTGGCCAGCCTTTACTAAGGCGATGAGTTCCACCGTATCCGTAATCATCGTCTTTCTCTTTTTGCTATAAGTTATTTTGTTAAAGTATATTGGCCTATCGCTTTCATTTGTTATCTGACTAACGATAGCAGTAGTGGGTGTATTCTTTTTTGTAGTATTATCCATGCTATGTAAGTTTATAATTGCAATAATATTTAAAAAAAATAATTTACGTTTCATAAATGGTTCCTATGAAAAAAAATTAAATAGAATGTTTTGCGAAATTAATTATAATGTAAGATTACAAAAAAGTCATGAAAATTTTTGCTTATATGTGCTGCGCTAGAATAAGAAGGTCTTTGTGCAGTGTCTCATATAGGGCAGGAATATTTTTGCTTATTAAAAAATGGTAAATCTCTTCATGTTTTTTATCATTTGCTATAGACAGAGGGGTTTGTCCGGTTGGGTATTGTATCGTACTATGTGCGCCGTGTGCCACAAGATTTTTTACGACATCCAAGTGATTGCGATCAATTGCATATGCTAATGGGGTGTAGCCGGTATTATTTATTGCATCAACAGTCGCATTGTGTTGCAATAATAATTGTACCATATCAGCGTTTCCATAAAATGCTGCGTTATGCAGAGGGGTACTCTTGTCAGGGGCTTTTTGATTAACATCTGCTTTTGCCGTGATCAGTAATTCGGCAATGTTTTTGTTTTTTCTTGCAATAGCCATATATAAGGCAAAGTCCCCATTGCTTTCTGTAAGATTGACATCAATATTCGGCGCTTTGAGTAGTTCTTTGACTGCTTTTTCATTTTGCTCGATTACGGCAAACATAAGGGGGGTGTATTTTTTATTGTTTTGTTTATTTACATGTATTTTTTTTGATATGAGCAGCGGGATAATATCGGGGCGATTTTTTTGAACAACTAAATGGAGTAAATTGTTGCCATTTTTTGTAGTAATATTATTTATATTATCGTCTATTTTAAGTGCTGCTGTAAGTTTTTCTTGAATAGTTTTGATTGGTTCTTTTGATCCTATTGATTTTAATAGCGCTGCTACCTCATTGTTACATACGGTTGACCATGTTATACATGCTACTATCATGCTGATTTTATATTTCATATGTATCCCACGTATAAGTTATTGTTTTTGTAATCAGTGAAGCACGGTGCACGGGAAAAAATCTATAAAAAAGAGCCCGGTTTTTAGGCCGGGCTCTGCATTGGTTGTTAAGCAACTACTTTTTTTGCGGTCCGCATTGAGCGAGAACTTCTTTCACTGTTGGTGAAAGAGGGTAATAATAATTTTCTGAAAGTGCTTCTTCTTCTTTCATAATCTTGTCAAATGGAAGAGCGGTGAATACACCTTCTGTTGTTTTTATGGTCAAGAAACCAGTTGAACAACTTTTCTTGAGCACTTTACGTAGCTCTTCGAGCGTTTTAACGCGTTCTCCATTAACTTCTTTAATAACTGCACCGGCGCCGATGGTACGTGATTGAGATGCCGTTGATTCACCAAATATGTTGGTAATAATTATCGCAGGCTCCATTTGGTGTTTAAGTTCCATATAATGGGCAAGTTCTGGTGCACGTTGTAACAGTAATGGTAGATGATTGAGCGTCAGTTGCATAATAACCAAGCCACCAATAATCTCATATTCAATTTTTTCGTACGCTGGATATATGCCTCTCACCGGTGCAAGCTCAGAATGTCCAAAAGTAAGAACGAGTTCTTTTCGTTTTCCGTTGCGGTAGACAACTAATTTTATTTTATCTCCCAGCATAAGACGAGTTACATAATCGACGATCGATATTTTGTCTTCATTCCAAGAAACATTCATTTCTCCAAAGACATCAACTTTATGTCCATCAATTTCATAAATCATATCATTGGGAAGAACTCCAGCCTTATGTAATGGGCTACCAGTGTATGTTTCTACAACGTAGAGGCCACCAGGAGGCGGGTTGCCCAAGAATTTGGTGAGACTGTCAGTGCCATTATTAAAGAGCACGCCCAAAAATGGTTTGCGTAAAAATTTAGCACCAGAGGTTTCTGGCATTTGTTCAAGTTGTCGTAAAAAAAGTTTTACTTCATTGCTTGGAATAATATAACCGACATTTTGCACTCCGCCGCCAAATATTCCTGCACTATTAACACCTATTACTAAACCATTAATATCTAGTGATGGGCCGCCAGAGCTACCTGGATTGATGGGAGCGCTAATTTGGATCATGTAGTGACCGTCGATGTGTTGGCGTCCACTGACAACACCGGTAGTACTTTTTAATGATTCTTGGCCTAATGGATATCCCAGTGCCATAATTTCATCTGAGCGATGCACAGAATCAGAGTCTCCGAGACTGAGTGTTGGAATTTTACCCAGTATGCTTGTCAATTTTTCGAGTTCTCCCGGTGCAAGCCGTAGTAATGCAAGATCACGTTCTGGGCTGACTCCGACTAACGTAGCGCAAAAACGTTCTTTGCCTGTGTGGGGAATTTGTATAGTAATAAGTCGCGCCTCATTAATAACATGAGCGTTAGTGATAATAAGACCATCTTCTGATATAAAGAAACCCGTTCCTGATACCTGTCCTTGATTGGGTGATTTATAGGGTTCTAGCCAATTAAATTGAGAAATGTGTGCAAAGATTTGTACCACGGTATCTTTGGTGTGTGATTGTAAATCATTCCAGCCATTTGTAGTGGGCTTATTGATCGCCGCGTCACCAGTTGCTGGTCGTAGGTTGGAAAAATCTTGCTTGAGTTGTTCTATAAGACTCTTTTGGTGGCATTGTTGATCGTACATATAATACATGGTATAACCAGTTGCTAGCAAAATACCTGCTAGTAGTATCGATGAAATTATTTTCATGATGGGCCCTTATGGTAAAATTATTGATCAGGTTAGATTATAATAAACTTTTTATTTTGTCATTTATGTCGGTAATGTTTTTGTTGTGATAATGATACCAGAAAAACAGCCAAGACTCGCATAGGTGATCCATAAATTACTAATTCCATAACTAAGTAGGGGGAGCGGGATTCCAACGACAGGAAGTAATCCCATAACCATACCAATATTAATGAGCGTAGAAATAATAATATGAATGATAAGCCCACTCGCTAATAATTGAGCGTAAAAGTTTTTTATGGTAAGAATTTGTTGAAACAGCCGTGCAAAAAGTACAAGATATAAAAATATGATAAGCAGCGCTCCGGCAAATCCCCATTCTTCGCAGATGACCGAAAAAATAAAATCAGTACGTGATTCTGGCAAAAATTGTAATTTATTTTGCGTGCCGTTCAAAAAGCCTTTGCCTATTAATCCGCCCGAGCCTATGGCGATTTTTGATTGTTCGATATGATAACGTTCTTTTTGCCGTTCACCTTCCCCCAAAAAAACAGCGATTCTTTTTTTTTGGTAAGGTTTTAATAATGTCCAGGTGATTGGAGCAGAAATAAGAAAAAGAATGCCGGCGGCGATAAAAAATTTTTTATTAAGGCCGCTTAACCATAACATGATGCTGCTGGTAAATAAAATAATCAGCGCTGTTCCAAGATCTGGCTGTTTACGGATAAGCAACGTGCTTATGATTAGAATAATGATAATAGGGCCATAGGTATGGAGCGTGAGATCATGTTTTTTTTCTGTCATGAGATAGTAGCTAAAAAAACCTGGGAAAAAAAGTTTTGCGAGTTCTGATGGCTGAAATTTGATAATACCAATATTGATCCATCGTTGTGCGCCCATGCCAATGCTACCCTTAATGATAGTTAAAAAAAGAAGGCCGACGATGCCAAAGTACAAGATATAAGAAATTTGCTGCACAGCGCGATAATCAACATAACACATGACGCAGTATAATATGATTCCCGATACAATGCCGAACGCCTGCTTTTTAAAAAATAATGAGTATGGTATAGCGGCTTTGAAGGTAGCGCTAAAAACAAACAGCAGGCCCAGGCATGAAAGAGTCATAATGAGGGCAAACGTTATCCAATCGAAATAACATAAAAACCGGCGATTATTTGAGGTCATACTATCTCTGATGGAAGTTCATGTTGAACAAGCATGTGTAAAAAAGCGGTGTAATGGGCATGATAAAAATCGCGACGAGTTGTTTCGATAACCTGCCACATGGAATTGGTAATTTCATGACTTGTTAAAAATGCGCGCCAACACTCTTTATTAACGGTGCGATAATGTGTATCCATGGCGACAAAAGAAGATACAAAAAAGCTCTGAAAATAATTGCCAAACGCCGAAAACATACGAGCGCCACCGGCAATTTTTTTGGTGGATGATTGTTGCTGCAAAAGTTGTGCCACCGTTTTAATATGGTCTTTAACGAGTTGCCAAGAAGCAAGACTTTGTGCTTGAGTTCCCAATGCTTGTGAAATTGCTGTACGAGCATTGTTTTTTATTTTTTTTATTGCATCAAGGTGTGCTTGATTATCCAAAATGTGGCCGTTAATAATGGCATCTGTACATTGTGTATAATTTTTGTTTGTTGTGCGATAGGCGTGCATGATGGAGCAAAAATGAGCGCGTGATTCTAAAAGATCTGTATCTGATACATCGTTGGGCATAATTCTTGAAGGATTGAGGCGTGTATCGATGATATTTTCACTCAATTGCCAACCAAGTGTTATGTCTTTAATAAATGCTTCTTGCGCTTGCAGGGTTAGCAATGATCTTTGGTGCGACCAATATAAGAGACTTACAATGAGTTGGGCGTCATGTGGCGACATGTTCTGATAATCGAATGATGCTGCCCACGTGTGAGCCTGTTTGGTGAAGTCGTTTGAGAAAAGTTGTTGGGAAAGTGTTGATAGTAAGATAAGAATAACTGTGTATTTCATTAACGTACTCTCATGTAAAAAATGGTCGGGGTGGCCAGACTCGAACCGACAACCCCTCGCTCCCAAAGCGAGTGCGCTACCAATTGCGCCACACCCCGATTAATAATTGATAAGTTTATGGTCTTTTAAAATAATTTCAACTTTTTTTTGGGGTGAATGGTGGGGATCGAACCCACGACCCTCAGAACCACAACCTGATGCTCTACCAACTGAGCTACATTCACCATGCAATTTCTTTGTACAGTATAGGTTTTTTATAGTAAAAATCAACCAATAAACTAAAAAAATTATTTTTTGTTGGTTTCTTCTATAATTCTTCTCGTATGACCTATAACTGCTCCCAAAAACAGATTCCCCATTGCTTCGTTTGTTACATCAGCTGTATCAGTGACATCTTTGAGATCTACTGCCAAACCACGTACTGCCTGAATAATGTTTTCTAGGTGACGAATTTTAGATGATAGCATGAGATTGCTTTCTTCCATTGCCTGAACTTTTTCACAATTATCTTCATATTGTTTTTTATATTGCCTATAAATTTCCATATGCTGGTTTTTCAATTCGGCAATTTCTTGCTGATGCAGAGGCAGTTTGTTTTTTTGATACCAATCTTCATGTGAGCTATTGCGCCTGTCTTCTGCAAGTCGCTCAATTTCTATGTGTTGTTTTCGCGCTTCTATTGCTTGGTTTGTTTGTCTGATGGCTAATTCGCGACTTTGATTTTCTTCTATGAGCTGGCGAGCTTCTGCATTTTTACGTTGTGCGATAGCTTTATTTTCTTGTATTTTTCTTTTTTCATACTGCTTGACATCTATTTGATATTCCCTAGAGTGTGAAAGATTTTCAATGTCTTGTGCAAGAGTTCGTGCGTGATTTTGAGCGAGATAAACGAGCTCTTTGTTGCTTATTAATCCACTCGTGCCCGTGGTTATGCCATTTTGTAAGCGGTGAGGTTGCTTTTCAGCATCCTTAATTAAAGTAACAATTTTTGCATAATCAGAAGCCATTTGTTTTTTGAGCGTAACGTACGGAAATGTTTTGGCGCAATTTTTGACATCAAGATATTGTCGTTGATGGTTTTTCATAACCTCATCACGTAGTAATATATAGGGCCGCTCATCTTCTACAAGCTTGCTCAGATTGAACAATTGCTTAAGGAGTATTTCTGATTGTTCAAGACTCTTTTTTCTTTTAAAATCTGCTTGCTCACTTGTTTTTTCGAGTGCATATACGCTATTGTTAAGTTTTTTTAACTGTTCAAGCTCTTGATCTAATGCTTGTTTATAGGTGTTATAATTACGTATTTCTACTGAAGTATGTTGTATTTGACCCTGTAGACTTGCTTGGCTTGCGAGTGCCGCAAGCTCTGTTTTGTATTTTTGTTGCAATTCAGCGATTTTTATTACAAGAGCGCCACTGTCTTGCCGCGCTTGGTTTTCTTGTGAATTAGAGCCCCAAGCATATCCAGCTGCGCCGGTTCCAACCATTCCCACGGCGCCAATAATTACGCCTAGTATAGCATTATCGGGCCAATCGGCTTTGATCAGTGGGCTAGTGGCGATTAAGCCACTTAATAAAATAATGTGTATATTTTTCATAATAAAATTCTTATTTATTGAGGGTTATAAATGGGGTAGCGCTGCCGGTTACGGTGGGAAGGACGCCGTTCCATTTTTCGATAGCTTTAGCTTGTGTTTCTATTTCTTGCAAGCGAATAAGTTCTGGCGTTACAGCCTCTTTTCTCACTTTAAGCGAAAACGCTTCGGCTTCAGCCCGCATGCGTGATTGTAACGCTTCTTCGCGCACTTTTTCGGTGAGATTTTTTGCTTGTTTTGCGCGTTGTTCAGCTATTTGCTTGTCCTCCACTGCTTTAATAAAGTCATGGGAAAAATCCAAATGGGTAAAGTTAAAATCAATCAAAATAATGTGGCGCGCTTTTAAACGTTGTGCCAATTCACTAATAACAAGATCTTTGGCCTCATGCCGACGTTGAATCAGGTCTTCTGCTGTGAATTTTGCTATAACCGCTTTGACGCTTTCTTGCGTGAATGGATCTATGATAATTTTTTCATATTCTGAGCCGATTGTTTTAAAGAGCTCTAATGCGTCGTCAACTTTATAGTTCACCACCATGCCAACGCTGACCGGTTGAAGATCTTTTGACATTGCTTTCGTTTCTATGTCAGGAAATGCTTTTCTGATACGAACGTCAAATTTTGCGATGCTATCTATGAGCGGGATTTTGAAATAATAACCCGATTCATGCGTTTGTTCGATGATTTTCCCAAGCCGTGTGTGAATCGCGTAAAAACCGGGATTAACGGTATAGAAAAAATCCTGAGCGAATAAAATTGCTAATAAGAATGATCCAATAATTCCGACAACAAAAATAATTGGTTTGATCGATTGTTGTGGTGATTGATGATATGTGTAGTTCATACTGATACCCGTTGATTATGTGCGTTGTAATTCTGTTTTTAGAGTATCATGAGGGGCGAAAAAGTAAATAAGAGCACCTATTTACGCCTCTTTTTAAAAATATTTTTTTCTGTTATGCTATTTAAATACTATACTTGGAAAAAAACTTTTAATATTTTCTAATGGAGAATTGTAATGCGTAATAAAAAAATACGAGTTATCGGTGCTCGAGAACACAATCTTAAAAATATTACGGTGGAAATTCCGGTAGGGGCTTTTACGGTTGTAACAGGGCCGTCTGGATCTGGTAAAAGTACGCTTGCGTTGGATATTCTGTTTGCAGAAGGGCAGCGCCGTTATATGGAATCGTTATCTTCTTACGCGCGTCAATTTTTGGGTATGCCAAAAAAGCCTGATGTTGATCGCATTGAAGGATTGTGCCCCGCTATTGCTATAGAACAAAAAACGGTAGGTGCTAATCCACGATCAACCGTAGGGACGATTACCGAAATTTATGATTATCTTCGTGTGCTTTTTGCACGTATCGGAACAGCTCATTGCGTTGGCTGTAGCCAAAAAATTCAACCAACATCACCGCAGCATATTGCTGTATTGGTTCAAGAAAATTTTAATAAAAAACTTATTACCGTTGCGGCACCATTAGCACTTCATAAAAAAGGTGAATTTGCGCATCTGCTAGAAAAGTTTTTTGATGATGGGTATCATAAGTTTATTATTGATGGGGTGCGCATTACTGCTCAATCAAAAGACGATATTAAGGCGCTTAAGCTCAAAAAAACATTAAACCATTCTATCGATGTTGTTATAGATACACTTGAAGTTTCCCCAGAAGAAGCTCCGCGCTTGTTAGATGCTCTAGAAAAGGCATTTAATGCATCTCAGGGGCTTGCGAAAATTGTTGTCGATGAGCAAGACTATGTATATTCGTCGTTGCGTACGTGCGTAACCTGCGCTTACTCTTTCCCTGAGCTTGAACCGAGAATTTTTTCATTTAATTCACCATTAGGAGCTTGTGGCACGTGTCATGGGCTTGGTGTTTCATTAAGCTATACATGGGGAACGCTTTCTGAGTCGTCCGTGCGGGATGTCGAGTCTTTTGCAGTAGCTCAACCATGTTCTACCTGTAAGGGGAGAAGATTGCAGGCAGCAGCATTAGCAGTAACGGTTGGTACTAAAAATATTTATGAACTGGGCGAATTGTCTATTGAAGATTTGTTAACTTTTTTTAATACGCTTGAATTAACCGTAGATGAGCGTGTTATAGCCGATAGACTGCTTCAGGAAATTATTAATAGATTGCAGTTTCTTAATAATGTTGGTCTGTCGTATTTGTCATTAAATAGAACGGCTCGTACGCTTTCTGGAGGCGAAGGTCAGCGTATTCGTCTTGCAACGCAAATTGGGTCTGCTTTAAGCGGCGTTTTGTACGTGCTTGATGAGCCGAGTATTGGCTTGCATCAGAGAGATAATGATAGATTGATTGATACCCTAAAAGCATTACGTGATCAGGGTAATACCGTTATTGTGGTTGAACATGATCATGATACCATGTTGCATGCTGATTATATTATCGATATGGGGCCAGCAGCCGGTGTTTTGGGTGGATCTGTTGTTGCTCAGGGGACGCCACAAGAAATTATGGCTAACCCTGCATCGTTAACCGGGGCTTATTTATCGGGACGGTCAAAAATTGTTCGTCAGGGGCCTCTACGTAAGCCTAAGGGCTTTCTTACTATTAATAACGCGCAGGCACATAATCTTCGCGATATTACAGTCAAATTCCCGTTGGGCGTACTTTGTGGTGTTTCTGGGGTGTCCGGTTCTGGTAAAAGTTCTCTTATTATGGAGGAGCTGGTGCCGAGTATTCATGCTGCTCTCATGTATAAGCGCAAAGCCTTACAGGTAAGCAAGATTGAAGGAGTAGAGCTTATAGATAATCTTGTCGTGATCGATCAATCCCCTATTGGGCGGACTCCTCGGTCTAATCCGGCCACGTACTTAGGTATTTTTGATGAAATTAGAAAGCTTTTTGCATCTTTACCAGAAAGTAATGTTCGTGGCTATCAGGTTGGGCGTTTTAGCTTTAACGTTGGTCAAGGGCGCTGCTCCGAGTGTAATGGCGAGGGGAATATTACTGTTTCTATGCATTTTTTACCTGATGTTATTATGGTTTGTAGTCGATGCAAAGGGTCCCGTTATAATGCTCAAACGCTAGAAATTACCTATCGGGGCAAAAATATAGCCCAAATACTGGCTATGACGGCCAGGGAAGCGACTGAGTTTTTTGCTGCCCATACCCCGTTATATAAGCGACTGTCGCTGATGTGTGACGTGGGGCTTGATTATGTGCAGCTTGGACAGCCTTCTACGACCCTATCGGGTGGCGAGGCTCAGCGTATTAAGCTGGTTGATGAGCTTGCCAAGCGAGGGAATAAAACCCTTTATATTCTCGATGAGCCTACCACGGGGCTTCATGCTCATGATATTGAGCGACTTTTAGGAGTCTTTAATAGGCTGATTGATAAGGGTAATTCTATCATAGTTATTGAGCATAACCTCGATGTACTGAAGATTGCTGACTATATTATTGATCTTGGTCCTGAGGGTGGTAATAAGGGTGGTTATGTGGTTGCCCAGGGTACGCCGGAACAGGTTGCCCAGGTCAAAGCAAGCCATACGGGCCGCTATTTGAAGAAAATTTTACAATAATTTATTTCTAGTATATAATTAACTAGAGGTAAATTATGAAAAAAATAAACGCAATTTATTGTATTATTATTTCTATATGCACTATTGGTGCCAGTTTTTCTCAGAAAAATCCGGCGCCAGAAGTGTTGGTCCGTGATTTGCACAATCGTAATTGTTCTGTTGAACAGTTTGTTAAAGAAGAATTGCGAAAAGATTATAATACTGCGCTTGAAAGCCTTAAAAAAGAATTTAAAATCACTGACAATCAGATTGAATCCGTGCAGCGATTCAAAAAATATATTAATGCTAACGCTATTGGTCAATGTGCAGTAAAAATAGGTACTTCTGTACGTGAAGCTATGCCTCAAGAAGTAAATTTTATAAATAATAAAATCAGCAAAGTATGCTCGAATTTTTCATTCAAGCAGTGTTTGGGGGTTTTATTTGTACCAGAGTCGCAATTAAGAGGCAAAGATATTTATGTGTGTACTTCGAGTCAATGGGAATATAAACAAAGGCGTTTTGAGCTTGAAAAAAATATTCCTGGTCCAGTGCTTTTATATCTAACAGCATCTCATCAGAATCTGAGCGCAGAGGCGCAGGCTGGATCTCTTAATCGGCAGATAGGCGGTCATGCCAAGTATGGGAGCGCTATTGAAATAGAATTGCTTGTCGATCTCATTCAGTTTATCAATAAAAATATTACTGAAGATAAAATTCACGAATCAGATTCTTTTAAAGCATTGTGCGATTTTTATGAAGTGAGAGCTGATCGTGTTCCTGCAGCACAAGGTTTTAATTTGGCGCATGAAATAGAAGCGTATCTTGCAACACGTGGCGAAAAATGCGCTGCACGTTTAGAAAAAGTTAAAGAAATTGGATTATTGCTTCGCGCAGAGCAGCAATTTATTAATAAAAAATTTGGCGGGGCTGGTACGTATGAAAAGTACGGCGATCCGGCATATGAAAAAGCATTTATAAAGTGGTCAGAGCAAAATAGAAAGTAAATCATGAAAAATAAGATATATAAAAGCGTATTTTTTTGGGTTGTATTAGCCTTTGCGATTATAGGATTGGCGATTACTGCTGGAGCTCCGGAGGGGATTTCTTTGGCTAATGTGCAGGCGTTGCAATCAAAATATAGACAAGAGGCTGCGCGTGCTACGCTTATTAAGCGATCTGTTCAAGTTGCTACCGTTGGTGCATTGGTTGGCGCTTGTATTTATCTATGGTCACAACCGAATGATACAGTGACTCTGGGGCGCAGTGATATCGATAGTCTTACAGAAAGAATTAGCGTACTCGAAAAAATAGTTAATCTTTCGGCATATGCCAATACATTAAAAAGTATCCCTTGGGGGCAATGGTTAAAAAATAAAGTATTTTCTTTTAAAAACATGTTGATAGGCACTGCTATATATGCCGTTAATATCGGAGCGTATGATTATAGTAAATATATGATAGGCTCGTTTTTTGGGCAGCGTACCTGCGTAAGTTTTATCGCATCCAATACTAGATTACATGACGCCTTTAACGATCTTTTTAGATATGCGATATCTTATGAAAAACTGACCGATGCGTCTGAAAAAGAAGCGGTACAAAAACTTATTCAAGTTGGCCTGTATCTTGCCATACAAGATTGCGAAAAAGTATTAGGGTACATGAACTTTTCGCTAGAAAAATTATCAGATAATCGTTTTGAACATGTGCAGTATAACAATATACGTAAACGCATTGAACAGCATGTTGCCAAATTATGTGATGCGGCAAAAACACTTGATGTACGTAATGATGGTGATCAATTGTTTTCTACTACGGTACTTGCAGTACATAACGATATAACAGCTGAGCTGAAAAGCTGCGAATCACTTGAAAAAATAGCGCACGCGTAATTATGACAAAATCGCAGGTTTGCGTTATAGTATAAAGAAAAATTTTATACCTCACATAACGCAAACATACTATGACAACGCTTTCTCCTTTAATGCGACAGTACACCGAAATAAAAAATGCATATCCCGATGCACTGTTATTATTTCAGGTCGGTGATTTTTATGAACTTTTTTTTAATGATGCGGTAAAAGCGTCAGCTTTTTTGGGTATTACCCTCACAAAAAGAGGTACCACTAGTACGGGTGACCCTATCCCTTTATGCGGCGTTCCCGTCCATACCTTAGATCATTATCTTCTTAAACTTGTGCGCGGTGGATTTTGTGTTGCCATTTGCGATCAATTGACGCAAGCGGTGCCCGGACGTGTTGTTGAGCGTGGCGTAAAAAGAGTGTTAACGCCCGGTACGCTCACTGACTCTCAACTGCTTAATGAAAAATCAGCTTCGTATTTAGCAATTGTAGTTAAACAAGATACACAAGCGGCGCTTCTTTTTGTCGAGTTATTAACTGGTCACATGTTTTTAACCATATTAAATATACAGGATGCATCGCTTTTCGAGTCAGAATTGAGTAGGTTTTCTCCTGATGAAATTGTTGTGCCAGAAGAAACATCTGAAAAATATATACGATCGCTCGGTTTTTTTACCACATCTTTCAAGCATAATAATGCGATAGACGATGCAGCGTTTCAGGCATGGTATGCCACGCTTTCTATCACAGCGCGGGATATTATTGACCATAGTACTCTTGCTCATGCAGCACTTGTGCTTTTTTATCAATATATAAAAAAAAATAATACGTATGCGCTTGCGGCATGTACTCATCTGTATTGTTATACGCCGGATGATTATTTATTATTGGATGCATCGACGCAGCGCAATTTGGAGCTGGTGAAAAATACCTATGATGGGACCACGGCGCATACGCTTTTTGCTGTTCTTGATCATGCAGTTACTTCTATGGGTTCTCGCATGATAAAAAAATGGATCACTCGCCCACTGGTTAAGCGAACAGCATTAGAGCAACGTATTGATGCCGTAGATTATTGCAAAACATCGCTCATGTTACGTCAAGAATTGCGAGAGTTATTACAGGGTGTTGCTGATATTGAGCGTGTTGTTGGTCGCTTTGCATTAAAAAGGGCGCTTATAACAGATTATAAACATCTCATAAAATTTTTGACGATTGTGCCAGAGATTGCGCATAAGTTGTCGAGCGCCTCTAACGATATGTTGAATAAAATGTGCAATCGTTTGGGTGATTTTGATCAATTAAGATATTTTTTGGAACGTGCAATTGAAGTTGCTAGTGAGCAAGAGTCTTTGATTAAAAAAGGTTTTAGTGCTCAACTTGATCAGATGCGTGTGTTGTTGAATGATGGAGCGGTGCTTATTCAAGAAATTGAGGCACAGGAGCAGGAGCGAACGGGAATATCTTCATTAAAGATACGGTATAGTCAAGCGCACGGTTATGGTATTGAAGTAACCAAAACGCATGTAGGCCGTGTTCCTGATGATTACATGCGGTTGCAAACACTGGTCAATCGTGAGCGATATACAACGGAGCGGTTGCGCGAAGTGGAATATAATATTGCTCATGCGCGTAGCAATATTAATAGTCTTGAAAAAGAAATTATGGAGTCTATCACCGTAGAAATAGAAAAACAGTGTTCTGATTTGAAAAAATCGGCACAGACTTTGGCGACGCTTGATGCCATACTTGGGTTTGCTCATGCAGCATATGTGAATAGGTGGGTAAAGCCCCAATTCCATGAGTCGCGTGATATTATTATTTCTGGTGGCAAGCATCCTGTGGTGAGCCATCGGCTTGCTCAGGATTTTATACCAAATGATACGTTATTAACTGATGAACAATCATTAATGATTATTACCGGCCCCAATATGGGTGGCAAGTCTACCTATTTGCGTCAAGTTGCGCTTATTTCTATTATGGCGCAAGCCGGGTCATGTGTTTCTGCAGATTCTGCGCGGTTGCCTATTGTCGATAAAATTTTTACGCGTATTGGCGCTGCTGATAATGTGGCGCAGGGCAAAAGTACATTTTTAGTTGAGATGGAAGAAACTGCATTAATTTGTAGGCAGGCGACGAGTAAAAGTTTGGTTATTCTTGATGAAGTTGGTCGTGGCACGAGTACGTATGACGGGCTTGCGATTGCCTGGGCTGTGATTGAATATATTTATTTTCACGTTCAAGCGCGGTGTCTTTTTGCAACGCATTATCATGAATTAACAGCTTTGACGGATCAGCATCCTGGTATGATTGCGTATCATGCGGCAAGTAGTTCTACTGAGCGGGGTATTTTGTTATTGCATAAAATTATTCCTGGCGTTGCACAAGGAAGTTTTGGTCTAGAAGTTGCAAAAAAGGCGTATATTCCTGAAAGGATTATTGACCGTGCTCGAGTGATCATGTCTGAGCTTAATACACAGCACCCGCCGCACGCTGCGAGCGCTAGCAGTACAAATGCGTATATGCAGGAGCTGGAAAAAACGTGTAACGCGCTTAAAAAAGAAGTAGCTCAGTATAAAAAAATAGTCGCCGAAATGCAGAGCATTGATTACGACGCTCTGTCCCCCCGTCAAGCCTTCGACATATTGTGGCGTCTCCGGCAGCCGTAATATTATTTACCGTTCAAGTTGGATATTTGTATACATATTTTCTTGCATAGTTGATGTGTATTTAAAAATATATTTCTGTATACTATGTGTGTTCGTAAAAAATAATATTTTTTTATTAGTCTGAATAGGTTGTTTTGTTGTGAAAAATAAGATTTTTTTTGTTAAAAATAGCTTGATATTATTGTTGTGTTCATCGATAGTTGCTGCGCAGGAAGCTGAAACAAGAGAAACAAGTTATCTTGAGCTTGATCCTGCCACGATTGAGTATTACGATAATAAAATTGTAGAGTTACAAAAAAGTAATACAACAGTTTCTCAGCATGTTAAAGAGCTATATATAACGCGGGAAAAAAATGTTAATAATAAATTATTGCAATCAGAAGGGCTGAATACGCTCAGTAAGATTGAACTGTTGCTTTTGCAGCCGGGTTATTTGGTTAGAAGATGTAAATATGTAATCAATAATTTGTGGGAGGCCAGTAATCCGATGAGAGTTAAAAATAATAAACAATACGCTATCACTTCTGAAATTAATGAAAAAAATTCTATAGCATTGAATGATTTAAAAGATTTTTTAAAAAAATTTAATCTTAAAGCTGACGTGCACATTGTAATTAATGATACTTTTATTCATGAGAATATCTATGAGTTGATTGCAATGGTACCGAATATGATTTTTGCTGAGATGCGGCTTTCAAAAGATTTTTTTTCTTATTCTCGTGAAGATCAAGAAGTTGCAACAATGTATGCTTTAGCTAGTTTGAAGTATTTGAGATATTTCGAGATTGATTCGACCAATAAATTTGCTTCAAAATATGAAGAAGAATATAAAAAAAAACAGGGCAGCTTATTTAAACGCAATCTGTTTTTTGTTGGTAAAGTTGTTTATAGACACTTTTTTGGGATAAGTTTTCCTGATACAGCTTATATTCAGCGCAATGCCTATATTGAGGAAAAAGCACAGTCGAGTTCTTTTTTTAGGGATATGGTGCAATATAAAGAATATTTTGCTGATCAGTATTTTGCTCGTAAAAAATTAGAGTATGCTCTAAAAATTGAAGATATGTTATTTCGCATGAGTAAAGATGAAAAGTTTAATAAAGAGGTTAAATCTCATGGGTATGGTATGGCTCCTTTGAAATCGCGTTATGAGGCGGTGCGAGAAATAAGACGATTATTAGAAGCAGAGCAGCGCTGGTATGCGGGGCCGCAGGGCTATGAAAAGTATAGTGAACCTGCATATGATAAAGCGTATTATGCATGGGCAGAAAAAAACAAGCCGTCGACTCCGGCAGAATGGTGGGAATCGCGGGACTAGCTATAATAGATTTACGGAAGTTTGGCGAGCAGTCTTTCTAATACATATCGATAAAAATTTTCGCCTTCACCAGAGAGTCTTTTTGATCCAGCAATGGATCCTCCGGCGACTTCAAATTGTCGGGCGGTTTCTTGAATGTTTGCCACCAGTCTCTTTGCATCCGGCGATAAAACGTCAAAATAGATCGCTGGTGGTGGTGTTACCGATTGATACCAAGAATGAAAATAGGACATGTACCTATATAAATTGTTGAGATCTTGTTCAGTATTATGTGCTCTATAATCTTTAATCGCAGTCTCTATTGCTTGGAATGCAACAAGGCTTGCAGGTTGCGGCGCATTCATGGTACTAAAAAATGACGCATAACTTTGTCCACAGAACAAGAGACTGAATGTTATTATATTCGCTTTTATACTATTCATACTATCTTTACCCATTTTTAATAGATTTTTCAGGTTATTAATTAAAGTATATATAAAAAAATATAATTTTATCAATAGAAATTATTAAAATTTACATGCTTTCTGGTGTGGTGAGGCCAAGAAGTTCTAAGACATGTTTAAAAGTTCTTTGCGCTATAGAAACAATCAGCAGGCGGGACTTTGTTAAGCCCGGGTCTTCATGAGTAATAACTCGATTGCTTGAGTAATAATGATGAAAATGATGGGCAAGTTCAAGCAAATAGTACGACAATACGTGTGTTTGATAGGTTCTGCCAATATTTTCTAATACATCTTTGAGCGCGGCTATTTTTTTAAGTAATGCCACTTCTGGGGCGCCAATGTAGGCGATGTCTTCTGGGCCGAATGCAAATTCTGCATGTTCAGAAGCCTTTTCTAAAATGCTGCCTGCGCGGACGTACGCATATTGAATGTAATAAACAGGATTTTTTTCGCTGTGCTCCAAGGCTAAAGTAATATCAAAATCTAAATGAGCATCGGCTTTTCTATTTAAATAAAAGAATCTTGCAACATCTTTGCCGACGGTTTCTATAATGTCATTGAGTGATACTATTTTTCCTGCACGCTTAGAAAGACGTACTAACTCACCAGTTTCTTTGACGGTGACGAGCTGATACAAAATAACATCAAGTGTGTCAGGGTTATGGCCTAATGCTTGCATGATCGCCTTAAGCCGTGCAACGTAACTGTGATGATCTTGTCCGAGTATCATAATAAGGTGATCGGCGGGGCGCTGTAGTTTATTCTGAAGGTAAGCTATATCGGCAGCTATGTAGGTCAGTTCACCGGTGTTTTTCTGAACAACTCTGTCCTTGTCGTCGCCAAATTGCATTGCAGTAAACCAAAGCGCGTCATCTTTTTTATATGTGTAGCCGCGTGATGCTAGATACTCTAGTTCTTTCTGAATAGCGCCGCTTGTATGTAATGTTTTTTCGGAAAACCATATATCAAATTCTATGCCATATGAACGCAATGTTTCTGTAATGTTCTGTAATAAATGTTTTTGCGCATATTCTTCAAAAAAAGTTTGTGGCTGTTCAATAACCTGGTTGCCATATTCTGCAATGCATTGTTCTGCAAGACGTATAAGATATTCGCCTTGGTATGCATCTTCAGGCAACTGTTCATTGCTACCATTTTGCTGTAAACAACGAATTTTAAGAGACAGGCCAAGTTTGCCAATCTGGTTGCCGGCATCGTTAATATAATATTCGGTAATAACGTTGTGTCCCAAAAATCTGAGCACTTGTGCTAAAACATCGCCGATAATGCCGCCACGGCCATGGCCAATGTGTAAAGGGCCTGTTGGGTTTGCGCTGACAAATTCAAGTGAGTACGTAAGCGGTTTTATAATGGTCGGTTTAAAAAAATCTTTGTCTTGATGATACAATTCTTGTGTAAGAACTTTAAATGCTTGAATGGTAAGGAAAATATTAATAAATCCTGGACCTGCAATATCAATTTTTTGAATATGCGGGTGGGATAATGATGCAGCGAGTGCTTGAGCAACAGTTCGCGGATTGGTACCTATCTCTTGTGCAATAATAAGAGCGGCATTGGTGGTTATGTCGCCAAAATCAGCTTTTTTATCATCAGTATTTATAGTTATATCTATTTTTTTGCAGGTTTCTATCGTGATATTATATGTTTGTTGTATATGTGTCAGTATAATGTGCTGTAAGTTTTCTAGTATATTCATGATTAATTGCCTTAAGTAAAAGTTTGGTACTATTAATTATATCACAAATATATTGTCTTTAGCCACAGCGGTCTGTTATGTCTCATAAAAATTATGAACGAGGGTTGTAGTATGAAGTTTGTTTCTTGCATGGTATTTATTGTTGGGTCTCTTGGATTGAGCTGTTCTGCTGAAGATAATAATTTTTTTGACCAAATGATGTTTGATCAAGTGCGCGGATCCAGCATAAAAACGGTGAATAATTTACGCGTGTTTGGTTGTTTGAGTGCCAATAGGCTTACTGTCTATGACCAATCAACGCTGGGAGGCTTAACAACGCTTTCTAATATGCATATTAGAGGCAATGTGGTATTAGACGGTAATATGATTGATAGTCAAGGCATATTGCTGATTGGTCCTGGTGGCGTTTCGCCGGGAGCAACGGGTCCGACGGGCCCTACTGGTGCTACGGGTGCAACGGGAGCCGGGCTTTCAGCCTATGGCTATGCGTTTACACCAACGCCTGCTGCAGCCGTGTTGGCAAATGGAAACATTGTGTTTACTACCAATGGCCCTTTGGTGGGCGTTACTAATTCTGCAGGCGGTTTGACCATTACCAATGCAGGAACCTATAAAATAAGCTTTATTATAACGAATAATGCTGCAATTACTGCAACGCAGTTTGCTATTGTGAGCCAAAATCTCTCAGGAGCTGTTCCTGGTGGGATCTATGGCACGGCGAGTGGCGGGACGAGCAACCAGCTTTTTGGTCAGGCAACGGTAACGTTGACAGCTGGCGATGTTATTAATATTCAAAACATCTCGGGCGCCACTTTTACCTTTGGTGATGTAACCAATTTGGCGGTAAGCGCTTCGATTAGTATAGAGCAGGTCGGGTAGTCGCGCTTTGTAGAAAAAAATGGTATACTTACTAAAAAAATATAATTTTCAGTACGTATATCGAGCATACAATGAAAACGGCCGTATTAATTTCTGGTGGTGTTGATAGCTCTGTTGCCTTGCGCTTATTGCAGGAACAGGGGCATGATATAACTGCGTTTTATCTTAAAATTTGGCTAGAGGATGAACTTGCCTTTTTGGGTAATTGTCCATGGGAAGAAGATTTGGCGTATGTTCGCGCAGTGTGCGCAGAGGCAAACGTCCCTTTGGAAATTATATCATTTCAGCAGGAATATCATGATGAAGTCGTTGCTTATACGTTAACAGAAATCAAGGCTGGTAGAACTCCTAATCCGGATATATTTTGTAATCAACGCATTAAATTTGGAGCTTTTTATAAAAAAATAGGCAACCAGTTTGATCATATTGCAACGGGACATTATGCCCAGGTGCGCGTCGTCGATGGTATTTATTCATTACATGCTGCTCCGGATCTCATTAAAGATCAGACCTATTTTTTGTCACATCTTTCGCAAGAACAGTTGTCCCGCGCGCTTTTTCCCATAGGTGGTTATACAAAGCCTCAAGTGCGAGAACTTGCAGAACGCTTTAATTTACCAAATAAGGCGCGCAAAGATAGCCAGGGTATTTGTTTTTTGGGAAAAATTAAATTTAGCGATTTTGTTAAGCATCATTGTGGAATCACGCCCGGATTACTTGTTGAATATGAAACAGACAAGATCGTCGGAGAACATGAAGGATATTGGTATTATACGGTGGGCCAACGACAGGGTATTGGTCTTTCTGGGGGGCCATGGTACGTGGTGTGTAAAAATACTGAAAAAAATATTGTATATATTTCGCGCCAGTATTATAGTCCTGATAAAATTCGTAATTCTTGTGAGCTTGCAGCGTGTCATTGGATTGCCGGTGTGGTGCCTCAGGTAGAAAGATTAGAAGTAAAATTGCGGCATGGAGCTCAGCGTTATACGTGCAGTTTGATTCAGGAAGCTGAACGGGTTATATTGAAGCTCGATGATCGTGATCAGGGAATAGCCCCTGGACAATTCGCTGTGTTTTATCGCAACGATGAATGTTTAGGCGGAGCAATGATAGTAAAAGTATTATAAGAAAAAAGGTTGTGATGACAAGTAAAAAAATTACGTTATCAACGGTTTTTACGCTTTTTCGTATATTTCTTGTTCCTTTCATTGGGCATGGTATCGTATATGGTTCGTGGGTTTATTCATGCATGTTGTTTATAATTGCGGCGGCCACTGATGTTATTGATGGTGCGCTGGCTCGTTTATTAAATGAACGAACGACATTGGGAGCATATCTTGATCCATTAGCAGATAAAGTTTTGATACTATCATGTTATACCGCTTTTGCCAGCACTCAATTGCCTTGTATTATTATGCCGTGGTGGTTTGTTATTGTGTTGTCTATAAAAGAGGCAATGTTGGTAATCGGAGCTTTTGTCGGCAAGATGATAAAGGTTTCTTATCATGTAAGACCCACATTGTTAGGTAAGGCAACGATGTTTTTGCAAACAATATTTATAGTATTGTTGTTCGCGTGTTTGATTATGGGTTGGAATTTAAGCGGTTTTTTATATATATGTATATGGATCATTACGGCTGTTGCGTTTGCATCTTTTGTTGATTATGCGGTGCGTGGCTTGCAAGAAATGTGGTTATTATTATGAAAAAAAAAATAATAAGCTTATTTTTTCTTAGTGGAATTATATGGTATATTGTTGGTGAGTCATTTACTGTTATGCCAAAAAAAAAGAAAATGTCCTATCAGAAATTGCAGGAATGTTTTGGAGAGATTCTTGAAGATATCGCTCATATGAAAAGTAAAGTTATAGAGTGTAACGCTCGAGCAACTTCTAAAATTATGACGATTGAGCGGCAACTTTTGGAAAATAATAAAGAGAGCGCTTTTGCGCGAGCAACGCCTGATGAGCGTGAGGTGATGGTCGAAAAAGCACGTAAGCATCGAGAAGAATTATCTCAATGGGTGCAACGTTCTCATGATTTTGAAATAAGTATTTAATAATTTTTATCTCTATTAACCGAGGAAATTACATGGCAGGATATAATCGTATCATTATGATTGGTAATTTGACGCGTGATCCAGAATTTAAGCAACTTCCTTCTGGCCAGGGGCTTTGCAAATTGGGTCTCGCTTCCAATAGACCATTTAAGAATAAGCAGACTGGTTTGCTCACGCAAGAAGTTTGTTTTGTTGATGTTGATGTGTGGGGGCCACAAGCGGAAAGTTGCCACAAATATTTACAAAAAGGGCGACCGGTTTTGATTGAAGGTCGTTTAAAATTAGATAGTTGGAAAGATGATGCTGGGCAGAATAGAAGTAAGCATTCTATTGTTGCGGATCGTGTTGTGTTCCTTGCGGCAGGACAAAGTGCTGAAATTGGCGATAGCGAATCAATTACCGACGAATCTTTTAATGTTGGTCAAAATAATAATCGATCCAAAGATTATGCGAGACCAGCACAGTCTGGTGCTGGCGTCTTTAAAGATGAAGCTCCATTTGAAGACGATTTACCATTTTAATATAAAGAAATAGGCGATAATATAAAATTATCGCCTATTTCTTTATTGTTTTAATTGACAAATATAGTATTTTTTTAAGATTATAAAAGTAAAGGCTTTCATTGTGTAAATAAAAGAGGTGGTTGTTTATGGAGTGTATTAAGCTAACGATATTATTATCACTGAGCTTTCAAGGTGCTTCAGCGCAATTGTTTTATGCGGATACTATTTCTGAAAATATGCTCATGCGAGATCAGTATACTATTGAATGTATATCTGAGTTAGTTCTGACCGTGTGGTCTAGGATTGACCTTTTGCGAGCTATTAGTATTTCTTATCAGGATCGAGCAGATTATTGTGAGCATTTTGTCGATGTTTTTTTACAGCTGTACGGTTCTGTGGCATTGTTTTATACATCTCATTCTGATTTTAGCCCCTATGTTCAGCAGTTAGAACATATTGAATGTATGTTGGACTCTATTAAAGAGGCATTTGGAGGTCTTTTTTGTGATATGGTTATTGATGAAAGTCGATGCATGTGGATTGTTATTAAAAAGGTAGATGCTCTGATTGGGAGCATGTTGCATCAATAGCACCATGATATATTAACGCCGGTATATCCTCCCACAAGAGAAGTATCAAAGATTTTTTTACCAGCAAGTATGTGATTATAAAAAAAGCCAATATGAGGTAAATTGGGATGTTCGAATGATGCCCAATCAAATTCTATGAGGCCGTATAGTGTATGCATAGACCAGTTTGATTGATGCGCTGCGCGTTGACAGGCAAAGCTATAACCTGCTATACATGACAATCCGCTGCAAAAATGATCAGCCTTACCGTAAACTTGTATATTTTCGATATACTTTTGTGAGTTCAAGAGCCATACAATATCATAATGAGTTCCCAGAGTTATCCATTCATAAAGCCCTGCACTAAGATCAAAAATAATTGGAAAACCTGCATGACCATTATTGCCAGATGAGACTGCATAGGGATGGGAATCCAGGTTGACGGTGTTACTTGTGGGAAACATAAAGCCTGTTTGGCCTGTAATATCGATATAATCGAGAAATTCAGTTTTTTCGTAATTACATGTCCATCCGCCTAAAAGGTAGAGATCTCCGGCATGAGTGTTTTTATATCCTGGGATGTGAGCACAAGCGATCATATCGCCTATGCATGGATTTTCTGGAATTGCGTGCATAATGGTTTGTCGCGCTATATTTGTTACGCTGATGCGTCGCATAGGAAAGTAGAGACGCAGGAAAAAGCCTTTAATAATATTTTGATAATAATATAGTTGCAATTCGGTGAGCTTAAATGTGCCGCATGTGCTATATGTTATGGGCGATTCATTAGATATTGGTTGTATAGTAGTGTTATACATGTCCAAGAGATTTGATTTTTGCTTGCAGGCATTTCTACTGGTGTCTGTTTTTCCATGGCCGAGTGTAGCAAATGCAGTTGTTAAAAATTGTTCTTCAAATCGTGGTTCCCAGCAAAAATAACTTGCTCTAAAGAAATGGTCGTCAAAGCAGTTGGTTACTTGACTAATAAGTAGTGATAGAAGTATATATCGATTCGGGTATTTCATTACGTATCTTTCTCTATATAGCTTTTTTCGCTCGTCCCGAGCATTGAGGGATGAGTAATGGTTTTGACTATACAACAAATAACAGAAAAAAGAATCCGATATATTTTTTTTTCTGTTGATGTAAACTGAACAAATATGTATATGTAAAGAACAATCGCCCAAAGGGTTATTTATGGAAAATACGCATTCTCAAGAAAATCAGTCTGAATTAGCACTTAAAGAGTGCCAAGAAAAACTACAGGTTGCTCAGGAAAAATATAGTTATTTAGTTGCCGATTTTGATAATTTTCGCAAAAGGACGGAAAAAGATCGCCTTACCTGGATGCAAACTGCCCAAAAAGGTGTTATCGATGACGTCCTCGTTGTTTTGGATAACTTTGATCGTGTTTACGCAGATTTAGCTCAATTACAAGATACAGATAAATCGCGCTTTGCAGGGTTTGAGCTTATCCACAAAGATATTGCCAAGTTTTTGTCACGCTACGATATTACCGAAATCACGGATATAACTGTTTTTGATCCTGAATACCATGAAGCGGTTATGCAAGTTGCTGATACGGGCAAAGAGCCCGGCACCATTATTAACGTGCTAAAAAAGGGCTACAAGCGTAAAGACTCTGTCCTTCGTCCTGCTCAAGTCAGCGTCGCTCAATAGTCAATTACATCGAAAAAAATCTAGTGAGCCCCTTTTAAACAGGGGCTCTTTTTTTTATTCATATTCAAGTGATACTTTTTGATTGGGGTTAAATGGCGCTGTACGATTGTCGGCGGTAATGAAAGTACCGCAATTCTTTTTATCGAATGACCAGAGGTTTATGGTAGTAATGTTAGCTGATGTGTGCGTAAAAATTTTGCTATTTTTGACGTTTATTTCGAATGGGCTCAGTTCCCATAATGTATGGTTTTTATCAAAAAATATATCGTAGAAGCGCTTATTTGGTGCGAATATAGAAAATGTATTTTCTGAATTTGGTTTTATTTCGATGGTTCTTTCTTGGCATAATGTCTGATTTTTATGATGACCGATTTCTCTATTGCTAAGCATCCGAGTTATGTTAGCTGGCGTGCGCTTAAATTTAAAAATGTACGATCTTTCACTTCTATTATTAATGGTAATTTGTCGCGTTTGCATTGCCTGTAGTGATGCAAAAGAAATAATAAGTGAAAAAAAATATATTTTATACATGATCTATTTCCTGGTTTTAAGTGTTTATATAAGTAGACAGATAGTGTATATTTATATAAATAACTAGGCAAATAAAAGCATAAAAATAATTATATAACTTTACTAAATCTTAATATTTCTTTGCCGTCGATAGTAATTGTTTCCATAAACATATCAAGTGGCCGTATCCATATGGCTTGATCACCGAATTCTTCTGAATCGTAGAGCGCTTGGTAGACGACGTAATGTTCCAGCGTTTCGCTGTGATGCGCTACGGCTATAACTTTATATAATTTATTCTTATAGTGTTTATAAATTGCACCAACTTCAGGAAGCGGGATATTTTTTTCGATAACAAGTGTGCTTGTTGATAACATAATACACCCTAAAATAAAACTAGTTTTCATGTAATACTCGTACGTTAATATATCTCGCTATGGTTCGATACGATTTCTGCGAAATCACTCACCACGAGCGAGAACTCTCATCCCATTCGCTTATCTCGAGAGATATCACAGCTTTTTTTTATTTAAAATAGTGTAAGATGCCTACAATAAATTCCATGAAAATTAAAATAATAATAAGAATGGAAAAAACATCTTGACGCATGACATCAACTTTATTTTGATACACACTACCAATATCATGAATAATGCTGAGCTTGTTATTGATAGATTCTTTCCAATTGGTCAAATCTAATTTTTGCACGAGCAGCGAGTATAGTTCTGAGTAATATTGTTCGCCAACGAGCTTAATACTATTTTCTAAGCGTTCGGTAATAACCGAAATATCAACACGCAGTTTACCTAATTCTCCAACTGGGTCATTGATGATGGTGCCCCAAAAAGGCAAATATGCTTGTATCGGCAATGTTTTTACTTCTTGTTCATAAACGGCATTCAATTTTTGATCAAGTACACGATCAAAATATTGCAGTTCTAAATGTTGCATGTTGGCAAACTCAAAAAGGTCCAAAATTTCTTCATATTCATCGTCGTACACAAAAGCAGCTTCTGTATCGATGATAATGAGATCGCCACGGTAATAACCGAGAGCTGTTTCCAAAATTTCATTTTTTTGATACTCAGATAACGTTTCTGTTTCAAAGCGTAGTGTTGATGCAATAATGTTGCCATACGTTTCTTTAATTTTTATGGCGTCAAATATATCCGGTTGTGTATTAACCTGTATGAGAACGTATGATTTTCTGAGATGAAAAAAACGCGGTTGTTTAATGGCGCTTTTTACACTTTTAAAAATCGCTCCAGCATCACTGACACTTTGATTATGATATGCATCGTCAATATCATTAATGTCGGTACGCAGTTGTTGTAGCGTTGAATTGAAAGGAATTTTGTAACGAAGCGTAATAACCCCAAAATTATGTAACTTCGCAATTTCTGCATGAATTGATTGCTGTTGGCTGGGCAGTTCAACAGCAAGAGGAATATGATAATTTTTGAAATATTTAGAATGAATCATCTGATGGCGTGTAATGAGATTATGTTGTTTTACATAGTCTAAATTAATGTCATCGCCTACATCAAAGCTATGGAATATATAGATATGGCCGGTAAAATTATGACGATCAATACTCATCTCTGACATAGTCTGTTCTCCGTAAAAATTATTCATCCTTTTTTAATATCGTTAAGAATGCTTCTTGCGGTATCTCTACGTTACCGACATTCTTCATTTTCTTTTTGCCTTCTTTTTGTTTTTCCAAGAGTTTGCGTTTACGTGTTATATCGCCGCCATAGCATTTTGCGGTAACGTTTTTACGTAATGCAGACACCGTTTCACGCGATATCACTTTTGCACCAATTGCAGCTTGGATAGCAACTTCAAAAAGTTGGCGTGGAATAACGTTTTTTAGTTTAGCTGCTAATCTTTTACCTGTATCATATGCTGAATCTTCATGCACGATAACAGACAGAGCATCAACCGGTTTTCCATTAAGCAAAATATCCATTTTTACAAGATTTGCCTCTTCGTATCCAGCTTCTTCATAATCCAAGCTTGCGTATCCTGATGATAATGATTTGAGTTGATCATAAAAATCAGTGGCAACTTCATTAAGTGGTAATCGATATACAATAATGAGGCGGTCTTCATTAAGATACGAGAGCTCTTTTTGTTTTCCGCGTTTATCAGCACATAGTTTCATAATAGCGCCCAGATATTCTTTGGGCAAAATAATGGTGGCATCAATAATCGGTTCTAATACAACATCAATTTTTTGTGGATCTGGAAAATCTGATGGACTTTCAATATTAACAATTTCATGTGTGTATGCAAGCTTGATTCTATATAACACGCTTGGAGCAGTGACAATCACCGATAAGCCATATTCTTGCTCAAGGCGTTGTTTAAATACGTCCATATGCAAGAGGCCTAGAAAGCCACACCTAAATCCGAGCCCAAGTGCAACGGAGCTCTTTTTTTCTACTTTTACACTGGCATCATTGAGTGTTAATTTTTCTATAGCATCACGTACCAACTCAAAATCGCTGCTATCTACAGGATAAATACCCGCAAAAACCATAGGCTTTGCCGGTTTAAATCCAGGGAATGGGGCAACAGTTTGTCGAGTATGACAAATCGTGTCGCCAACGCGAGCTTCACGCACTGTTTTCATACCAGAAATTAAATAACCAACTTGTCCAGCGTACAATGCTTCGAGCGGTGTTTCATTGGGGTACATGATACCCAATTCTAATACTTCGTATTGTTGATTCGTCTGCGCTAATTTTATCATGTCCCCTTTTTTTATCATGCCGTCATGTACCGCAATTAAGCAAATAACGCCGCGATAATCATCGTACCATGAGTCAAAAAGAAGCGCCTTGAGTGGTTCAGTAAGATGCCCTTTTGGAGCTGGCATGCGTTCTACAATTGCTTGTAAAAGGCCGTCAATACCAATGCCCGATTTGCCCGAGGCGCGTAGAATTTCTGAAGGAACATAATCAAAAAGCGTATTAAGTTCTTTTTCTACTCGCTCAGGATCTGCATTGGTCATATCTATTTTGTTGATCACAGGAATAATGGTTAAGTCTTGATCAAAGGCAAGATAGAAGTTGGCCATAGTTTGCGCCTGAACGCCTTGAGAAGCATCGACTAGTAACAGGGCGCCTTGGCAGGCATAGAGCGATCGAGAAACTTCGTAGCTAAAGTCAACGTGCCCGGGAGTATCAATTAAATTGAGCAGATACGTTTGTCCTTTATAATCATAAAACATGGACGCGCTTTGTGCTTTGACAGTAATCCCGCGTTCTTTTTCGACTTGTAATTTATCTAAAAATTGTTCATTTTTCTGCCGCGTTGATAATGTCCCGGTAACCTCCAAAAGCCTGTCGGCAAGGGTTGATTTACCATGATCGATATGCGCGATGATAGAAAAGTTTCTAATTTTATCTGGTGTGAACTGATTAAGTTGTATTTTTTTTGGATCCATAGGAGTAATTGAGTATTTCTAAATGTGTAAATATTATTGTTAGTTTACGCAAACCCCGAACTATTGTAAATAATTCTTCAAAAGTGACGAAACTTGAGTTTTTTGCACTACAAATTTTACAATAAAATTGATATTTTATACGTCATGTCGTTACAGAGGGGGTGGAGTGAAGCGGTTGTGTGCGGTGGGATTATGTATGATGGTGGCAGTTTTTGCGAAAGTACCTGTGGATAAAAAACTTATTAATAAAGAAGTTGTTGATAATGCACCTCTTGTTATTGGGCATCGGGGGGCGAGTGGGCACGAGCCGGAAAATACCTTGCGTTCATTCAAACGAGCGATTGATATGGGTGTGCCCATGATTGAGCTTGATGTGCGTGTCTGTAAAACGGGTGAGCTTGTTGTTATTCATGATGCGACAATTGATCGTACAACTAACGGTACCGGAAGCATTAAAGCATTAACGTGGGATACTATAAAAAAATATGATGCGGGGAGTGGTGAGCGTGTTCCATTATTGTCAGAAGTTTTTGATCTTGTTGATGGGCGCGTTATCATTAATGTAGAGCTTAAAGATGAGCGCGCTGCGGAACCGGTTGCGCAGTTGATTAATGAGTATATGCGCAATAAAAAATGGTCACCTGATGTTTTTATCGTATCTTCTTTTAATCGTCGTGCGGTGCGCACGTTTAAGCGGCATTGTCCTATGGTTAATACAGGACTTATTTTTGAACGCAACTCGACGGTGCGTCTTGATCGGGTGAAGCGTGTTCAGGCGCATTATGCAATTATCCATCATCAATCAATAACAGAAGCATTTATTAATAATGCGCATACATGTGGGATCAAAGTTTTTGTTTATACCGTCAATGATAAGGCTGTCGGTAAAAAATTGCAGCTGATGCATATTGATGGAATTATTAGCGATTATCCTGATATTTTGTTGCCCTTCGATACATCGATTCTGTCGGATCGCCACTCAGGGTGAGCGAAATTGTGAAAGCGTCTTTTTTTTATTGTACATGCGGTTTAATAGAATATGTGTTGGTAAAACAATACAGAATGGGACGAATATCATGAGAAAGCCAAGCCAGGCAAGTGGGGTGATCATGTGCAGGTTATGCGCTTGCGGAAAAAACATCCAATTGATGTTGTCTGCCGGGTTGGTATAAAAATAGGTTACGGGTGCAATAATCCAGTATAAAAAAGTAAAATAGAGAGGCGCTCGTTTATCGTAACCGTAATGTTTAAGATATATAATCCAGATAACGGGCGTAACGATGTGAAAGAGCGACAAGCCGCGAATTATGAGGGGATATGCTGGGTTGAACATGTAGTCGGCAAGAGAAAAGAGATTAATGTTAAAAATAAGCTGTGCTACATAATCTAGACACCATATTAATTCAAGAGCCAGAATGCCTACAGCGGCAATGCTGATAACGAGCTGCGAGTGTAACCATAATGCAATTACCGTTAGAAATAAGCCTACATCTGACAACCATAAAAAATTTTGTGGCCCGTAGTAATGCCAATACGCGGGGATAAGTATCAGTGTGAAAATCGTTAAACAAAATTGTAGATATTTGTTTTTTTTCATCATGTATATAATTGTAGATAACTTAATGTGTGCAAAGCAAGATATTTAATGGTATAGGGCGCTTTGTGCTTTTTGTTTTTTAAGATAAAATTTAAAATACTATTTTATCTTATTGTTTTTTACGTATAGGTTCTTGTATGAAAATAAATTTTAACGCTATTTGTGTTTTGATTTTAGTAAATTTATTAGTTTATTCCCACGTGCAATGTGGCGATATTGATTCTATCGATCAAGAGTTAAAGCAAAGTGTTGGTGACCATGAACAGTTTAAAAAATGCTGGATAAATCGTCAGGGCATGATTTTAGCCAATTCAACATTATATATTTCTGTGCTAGAGCATATGAAGTATGAGCGTGAAGAAGCTGTGCAAGCGATTGATGATTGGAAGTCTACAACTGATGCACGAAAAGACGGTAAGTTTAAGCATGTTAAAGCAAAAAAACTAGTGCCGGGTGCAGGGGCGGCATTGTTTGGTTGCACGGTTGGTGGGTTCGCAGGAAAAGTTTTGGTTAATAGCTTTATGCCGTTTTTATATAATTATTGGCTTGGCAATACTCATGCGCAGGCAAATTGGGTAACATTCGCTTCACCATTAGTTGTTATTGCTTCTGGTGTATGCGCTTTTGCTGGCATGCGGTCTGTAAAAAATTTGTGGAACTACACAGAATTTCTTAATAAAGAAGCAGTAACTCAAGAAGAAAATTTTGCGAAAAACCAAGAATTTATAACGTTACGATTGGCTGATAAAGTTCGTACGGTCAATAATATTGCAAGAGGTGTTATGTTAGCATTGCTACCGGATGTTCAGACAGAAAAAGAAGCTGACAAGCGATGCCAGGAATATATAAAGATTTGTGAAAAGAATAAGCGGCAACACGAATGGAATAGGTATATTGAGAGCGACAAGTATCCGACTAGCAATTTTGTCCCAGGTCAACTTCAGGATCTTCCAGGCATAGCTGACGTGGAACAAGATTATAATGAGCGGGTTATGATTGGTAATAATTTTTCTCCAGCACGGCAGGAAGAAATTCGTAAAATCCTGGGGATGTAGGGCTAAAAAATTTTGTCTAACTATGCTAGTATAGAATTATAAGAATACATTGATTTTAGTGGGGGGAATTTGTTAAAAATTGCTTCTAAGTGTATTCTAATCAGTAGATAAAAAATTATGAAATACTACCTGTGAAAGGTTTATTTAATGGAACCAACGACCAAGCGTGATGATGTAGTAACAAAATTAGTTCTTGTAGAAGAAGAACTCAAAACGTCTTTTCTTGATTATGCCATGTCCGTTGTTGTTGCACGTGCAATTCCCGATATTCGTGACGGCCTTAAGCCTGTCCACCGTCGTGTCTTGTATGCAATGTATCAATCAGGGTATCACTTTAATAAGCCGTACCATAAATCAGTACGCGTAGTCGGTGACGTGTTAGGTAAATACCATCCACATGGCGACCAGGCGGTGTATAATACGATGGTTGGCATGGTTCAGGATTTTTCTAAGCGTTATCCTCTCCTTGACGGACAAGGTAACTGGGGTTCTATCGACGGTGATAATGCTGCAGCGATGAGGTATACCGAAGTTAGGATGCAAAAAATTTCTCAAGAAATTTTGGAAGATTTAGACAAAGAAACCGTGCCATTTGTACCAAACTTTGATGAATCTACGGTTGAGCCGGTTATATTGCCCAGCAAGTTGCCAAACTTATTGATTAACGGCACGGCGGGTATCGCGGTTGGTATGGCAACGTCTATTCCTCCGCATAATCTTGGTGAAGTTGTTGATGCATGTTTAGCTCTGTTAAAGGACCCGTCAATTTCTGATCAAGAATTATTTGAGCTTGTTCCCGCTCCTGATTTTCCAACAGGGGGCATTATTTGTGGAAGAGCTGGAATTGTTAAAGCATATATGACTGGTCGCGGCAATGTTATTTTGCGCGGTGTGGTTGATATTGAAGAAACAAAAAGAGGCACGTCGCTTATTATTACAGAATTGCCGTATCAAGTGGTGAAAGCTGACTTGGCTATTAAAATTGCTGATCTGGTAAAAAATAAAGTGATAGAAGGCATTACTAACATTCGCGATGAATCCAATAAAAAAGGCATGCGTCTTGTTATTGATATTCGCAAGAATGAAATGCCGCAGGTTGTCATTAATCAGTTATATAAATTTACGTCGCTTCAAACGTCGGTTACCATGCTGTTATTGGGCTTGTTAGATAATCGACCGCTTGTCTTTACTTTGCGACAACTTATTACAGAATTTTTGGTTCATCGTGAAGTAATTGTTCATAGAAGAACGGTTTTTGATCTTAAGAAAGCGCAAGCGCGCCAACATATTTTAGATGGTTTTATTATTGCTCTTAATAATGTTGATCAAGTTATTGGTCTTATTAAATCTTCTGCTACAAGCGAAGAGGCTCAACTTAAATTACATGAACATTTTAAGCTTTCTGAAGAGCAAAGTAAGGCAATTTTAGAAATGAGATTGCAGCGCTTGACGGGGATGGAGCAAGAAAAAATTCATTATGAGCTGAAAATATTAAGCGAAGAAATTGAGTTTTTAGCATCAATTTTAAGTGATCGAACCATACTTATTAAAGAAATAGAAAAAGAATTAATCGCCATTAGGGCAGCATATGCCGATAAACGTAGGACGCGTATAGAAGCGCCTATCGACATTCTGAGTGAAGCTGATCTTATTCCTGATGAAGACGTTGTTGTTACATTAACACGCAAAGGCTACATGAAACGAGTTCCTCTCGCAGTGTACGGTGTTCAACATCGTGGTGGCAAAGGCAAAATGGGGATATCAGCACTTGATGAGAGCGATGACGTTATTGAAGATCTTTTTGCGGCAAAAAATCATGATGAATTATTATTTTTCACTAATTTAGGGCGTATTTATTCATTGTCTGTTTTTCAAGTTCCAGAAGCGTCGAGAACTGCTCGTGGTCGAGCTGTTGTTAATTTGCTTTCATTGAATCCAGATGAGCGCGTGGTTAAGCTGTTGTGCGCGCGTGATTTAGAAGATAAGTATCTTGTATTATTGACTAAAAATGGCGTTATTAAGCGTACGGTTGCATCAGCCTTTGCTAAAATACGAAGCACGGGTATACGTGCGATTACTCTTAATGATGGTGATGAGTTAGTATTTTGCTCGTTAAGTTCCGGTAATGATTCTATTGTTATTGCGACAGCGCGTGGCCAAGGTATTAGATTTCCTGAATCTGAAGTAAGAGCTATGGGCAGGCAGGCGGCCGGTGTTCGTGGCATTCGTTTGAGAAGCAAAGATCACGTTGTTGGTATGCAAGTTGTTCCTGAAGAAAAAGATATTCTTTTCGCTACAGAGCAGGGCTATGGAAAGCGTGTTCGTGTTGGTGACTTTAGAATCGCCCATAGAGGCGGAGTTGGTGTTCGCACCATTCCAACTGACGCGCGTAATGGTTTTGTGATAGGTCTTGTTGTTGTTCATGACGAGTCTAGTGTTCTTTTGATTGATGTTCTTGGTAAGATCATTCGATTAGCTTCTAAAGAAGTAAGAACAATGGGTCGCCAGGCAAAAGGGGTGCGATTGATTCGTCTTGATGAAGGGCAAAAGCTTTCAACGATAGTGGTAGCAGGCGAAAAAGAAGACATTGAAGTCGAAAGTGCTGTGGTTGCTGGTGAACAACAATAAAAATAGCATTCTTCACTTGTCGCTGATTCCACAGGTGGGGCCGGCGACGGTGGCAAAGCTTGTTGAGCGCATTGGCATCGATAATATGCATACTATATATGCATATCGATTTGAAGATTTTGTACGCATGGGGTTATCGCCTCATGCGGCGAGACTTGTGTGTGACGGGCTTGCATCGAAAAAAATAGTTGATGATGAGTTGCAGTTGTGTGAAAAACATGCAATCAAGTGGACGACGGTATATGCAGTAGATTATCCCGTTTTGTTGCGGCATATAACATTGCCTCCCTCTGTTTTGTATTGGCGGGGTGGCTCGTTTGAACACTATCCCAAAATGGTGGCAGTTGTTGGTTCTCGTTCAGCAAATAATTATGGAGAGTCTGTTATACAGCAGGTTGTTCCTGAGCTGGTAAAGTCTGGATGGACGATAGTGAGTGGAGGAGCTTTGGGCGCTGATAGTATGGCCCATAAAGCCGCAATTGCAGCGGGTGGGACAACGGTTGCTATTATTGGTGCTGGGTTATTGAGGCCGTATCCCCTTTCGCATAAATCGCTTTTTGAAAAAATTATTGAAACGGGTGGCATGTATGTCAGCCCATTTCCATTAACTATGAGTGCATTGCCAGGAAATTTCCCTGCGCGAAATCGTATTATTTCTGGGATGTGTAAGGGTGTTGTTGTTGTGCAAGCGGCGTATGAGAGCGGAACGCGCACGACAGCGCTCTATGCTTTAGAGCAGGGACGCGAAGTTTGCGCAGTTCCTGGGCGCATAGATGATCCGTTGAGTAGCGGTTGCCACCGACTCATTAATGAGGGTGCTACGTTGATTACGCAGGCGTCAGATGTTTTGTCGACATTGGGCGATAGTAATGTTCAGAGATATGCGACAAAAGTTGTACAGGATTGCGTGCAGCAGAAAATACCATGTGATGATCCTATTGTACGCGCATGTCAGCAGTCCATCAGCTTTGATGAACTATTGCAGTTTGTGCCAAATCATGCTGATTTGCATGAGCGGCTGTGTGCTTTGCAGTTTGAGGGCGTTATAGAGCAAGATTTTATGGGGCGTTGGCGTGTAGCGTCACGTTAGTCTTTTTTGCCATATGCCTATTTTTGATGTACAATAATCATTAAAAAATTGTGTTATTACTTAATTTTATTTGGAGTATATATTATGCCAGTACCAAAACGTAAAGTCTCTCGTGCTCGTAGAGATAAAAGACAAGCTAATAAGGGAATAGAACCACATTTGGTTATTACCTGTTCACACTGTGAAGCGCCTTCATTGCCTCACCAGGTTTGTGAAACATGCGGTTATTACAAAGGGAGAAAGGTTCTTGCGACAAAATTAGATCGTTCTGTAAAGAGAGATCAGTTGAAGTTAGTGCAAGCCCAGCGTAAAGCAGAACGTGAATCAGCGGGCGACAATCAAGCTGGTGCCCACGGTACAGAAGCCGCTTAAAAAAATAGTAATACTTGCCCATTTTTGAGGAGTACAGGATGACAGTATCTCATGGATTGTTGAATGTTTTTCATTATCTTACTCGTTACGAAACATTAAAAAAAATAGCCCTAGGCCTTCTGTTTGCAGGTGCCTTTGCCGGTGGTTATGGATTGTATTATTGGTATTCGATTCGATGTGATAAAGAAGCTCAAAAAATATTTGCTGAATGTTTGGAGCATTTTGAGAGAGCATCAGCTTCTGAAGACAATGCAGCGTGGGATGATGTTGTGCGTGCTTTTGATGTGGGTTTTGATCGTTACAAAAAAACTTCCTTCGGGCCATACTTTTTGGCCTTTAAGGCAGATGCTTTAGTCAGACTGAATAAGCAGGCGGAAGCTATAACGACTATGGGGCTTATGGTGGAGAAGTTGTCAACCGCTTCTCCTTTATATTATCTCTACGCAATAAAACATGCTCTTTTGAAAATCGATAGTAGCGATACTATTATAAAGAGTGAAGGCTACGCCGATTTGGAAAAACTTTCTGAAGCGAAGAAGAACCCTTATCAAGATATGGCATTATACTATATTGGGTATAATGCATATGTGTATGGAGATCCTGAACGGGCTCAAAAGGTATGGACAAAGTTGATTCGTCTTCACGGAGCTTCTTCCATATGGAGCCAAATGGCACAGGCAAAATTAGAATTTACTGCATAAGAGGCCATGCATGGACAAACGTGATACAAGAGTGAGGGTCCGTTTTGCGCCCTCTCCGACCGGTCACCTTCATGTTGGAGGGTTGCGGTCGGCATTATTTAATTGGCTTTTTGCCCGTCATCATGGCGGGTCTTTTTTACTTCGTATTGAAGATACCGACAAAGAGCGGTCGCTACCGGAATATACCAATTCTATTACAGAGGCTTTATCCTGGTGTTCACTCATCAGTGATGAGCCCATTGTCATTCAATCAGAGCGCGCTGCTGAGCATGTAATGGTTGCTCAACTCATGTTAAAAAACGGAAGAGCGTATAAATGTTATTGTACGCAAGAAGAGTTGCAGCAGCGATTGGGTGCAAATGCTGCTGAAGGGCTTGGTTATGTTAAGTATGATCAGGCATGCCGCAATACAGAAGATAGAGCTGGGGTGCCTTACGTTATTAGATTTAAGTTACCTGATACTATTCAGGAAGTTGTTTTTAATGATCTTGTTCATGGTGATATAGTATTCAATCTTGATACGCTGGATGATTTTATTATTGTGCGGTCTGATGGAACGCCCATGTACAATTTTGTCGTGGTTGTTGATGATGCGTCTATGAATATTACTCATGTTATTCGTGGTGAAGATCATATTTCTAATACGCCAAAACAAATATTATTATATCAAGCATGTGGATTTACCGTTCCGCAGTTTGCGCATGTGCCCATGATTTTGGGACCACAGGGTAATAGATTAAGTAAACGCGACGCAGCGACGGCTGCGCTTGATTACAGAAGGCAAGGATTTTTACCTGAGGCTTTATGTAATTATCTTGTTCGATTGGGCTGGTCGCATGGTGATCAAGAAATTTTTAGTATGGCCGAAGCTATTTCGCTTTTTTCTTTGAAAGAAGTTGGTAAAAAAGGCGCCATTTTTGATATGAAAAAGCTTGAATGGTTGAATGGCATGTACATGCGCTCTTATACAGCTCAAGATTTATTGCATAAAATACAGCACAACTTTAATCAAAATTTTGTGGATCGATTCCATCTATGGACGCAAGAGCAGCTGTGTGCTGCGATAGATTTGTATAAAGAGCGAGTTAAAACCTTGCGAGAGTTGCAAGATTCTTTATATATTTTGCATGATGGTCCTATCATTGAAAATCTTGTAGACGCGTCTCGTTCTTTGGCGCAACAGGTGCAGGTACAACAAAATATGCAGATGTTTGAAAAAAAACTTATGGATATATCAGATTTTACCAAGCCGGCGTTGGAGCGTGTTGTTCAAGAAATGTGTCATGATCAAGGGTGTAAAATTTCCGACATTGGGCAGCCTGTTCGTGTTGCTCTTACAGGAGTTACATCAAGTCCATCATTTTATGACCTTATGTGTATTCTTGGTAAAGAAGAGACACTAAATCGGTTGCGCATGTTACAAAAAGCATAAGGAGATATTCTATGCCCTTTGATCGTCAAGATACGTATGCAAAAATTGTGAGCATTATCGCTGATCAGTTATCGATTGATAAAAATAGTATTATAGAAGATTCGTCGCTTGAAAGTTTGGGCGCTGATTCACTTGATAGAGTTGAAATAGTAATGAATGTTGAAGAAGCGTTTGGCATTCAAATTCGTGATGAAGATGCTGACACTATTCAAACGGTTCGACAAGCAGTTGATTACGTACAGCACTTAAGAAAATAATTTATTTTGGGGAAGTTATTTATGATGCAAAAAAAAATATTATTTTTTTTATTATTAAGGGGAGCGCAGCTGTGTACTATGGAGCAAGCTTTTGCGAATATTAGTACGACAAAAGCACCCACGATGGAAACTCCCATTATACAAACTATGAATAAATTAGAATCAAGATCTTGTCCGCAAACACTTAAGCAACATGTCAAAGATTCGTGTTGTAATTGCGTCGAATGCGTAGGCGCATGCGTATGCTGCCCGTGTAGTTCTTTACTCATTCTTTGTTGTGGTGTGGCACATTAAGAAAATAATTTATTTTTTTTAAATAGATACAAGAAGAGGCTCGGTTATTAACCGAGCCTCTTTTGCTAGTTTTGTGTGCACTAAATGTTAGATTAGAAGGTTATACCACCTTTAATCCATACACCCCATTGGCTGAGGCTTGCGCTTTCTTTGCGTTGTGCAAATTCAGCTTCACCGCCAACACCCAAGTAAGGGGTCCAGTCACAATCCATCCATGCGTAGTCCACATGAGCATACACTTTGTGTGTAATGATGCGGTCTGATGCAGCAGATTGTGGGTCCAAGTTTGCAATAGTTACAAGTGCTGGAGTTTCAACGCCATTGACTCTGGAGTCATAAACGATATCGCCCGCAGCGCTTAAAGCAGCAACGGTTGTTGTATTAAGAACAACTGTTGTACCAGGAACGACAGAAACAGAAGTAGGAGTTGATAATAATGTTGCATTATCAACTGGTCCACAAGCATATGCAGTTGCAGTGCTTTCTGTTGCTGCATAGACTGCAGGTGTTACAGGGCCAGCTGTTACAACGCCCGATGTAACTGTGTAGGTTGGTGCTTGAACAGGTGCGCATCCTTTGATACCCCAATTGAGTGTATCAAGATTGGTTTGACCACAGAGGGTACCACTCTTAATGCTGCAGATTTTTTCATGTGCACGGCCGTAGAAGTTGTAACCAAGACCGGTGCTCCATCCACAAGTATTTTGATAGAGAAGTTCAACTAATGCTTCACCTTGTACGCTTACACTGACATCAGCACGACGTGTGTTGAAGTTAATTGCGTTGATCAAGTTGTTTGCATAAGTACCGTCAGTATTAAATTGCTTTAAGAGAGAATATCTGCTGAAGCAGCCATTATTTCTAAAGTCGAATGAACGTACTTGGCAACGTTTGATCAGGTGAGTTGCGTAGCCTTCAAGATATACGGTAAGCGAATGATCTTCACAGTTCCATACATCAAAGACGCCGGTTAAACCGCCACCAACTTTCCAGTGATCGTCACCGATTGTTGGTGCAAAAATGTTTTTTGCATGACGGCTGTCAAAGCGTGTACCTGTTGGTGCAACAGCTTTGAAGTATGCGCCAACATGGTAGTTGTCGCAGTTCCAGAAGTTCCATCCAAGCAACATGTCAACGTCAGCAACTTTGTTGCGTGATAGGCTGCATGGACTGAATCTGCCGAAATTCCATGGTGTTTGCATGTCACCAAAAAGGAAATCGCCACTTAAAGCTTGTTGCACGCTTGATGCAGCAGCTTGTGTGCCAGCAGAGATCACTTTAACGGCGCCAGCAGGGAACGGTGTTGTTACAAGTGTTGATGTTGAAAAACAATCACTTGATGAATTACATGATGATCCGCATGAGCTGGTGCCACATGATGAATTGCCACATGAGGAATTTGAACCACATGAGCTATTACCGCATGATGAGTTGCATGATGAGATGCATGTTCCCGTTGTAACCGCTCCGCCAAGGAATTTCCAGCTGGAGTGAGCAAACGGTACATACGCACGGAAGTAAAGACCATTCCACCATTCATCTAAGCCGAAAAAGGCTTGGAAATCGACGATTTGGTTTTTAATTTTAGGATGGAATGCCACTGTTGTTGACGCAAATGGTGAGATACCAAAATTGTCAGCAAGAATGTCACGAGATCCGCGTGTTCCTGTTGTAACCGCTTCTGATCCTACAAATTTAGCGTTATTGCAGCTGTGTGTACCAAGAAGATTTTGAACAGGGCTATTGCGGCCAAGTCTAAATGTTTCTTGAAATTCGTATGCTACGTTGAATGCTCCGCGGAAGCAGTCATTGTCAAAATCGAAAAAGAAATATTGTTGCATGCTTCTTTCTCGCGCCAAGTTATCACCAACGGAGCGCAAGAGTTGTGTCGAACTGCACGTGTTGCATGTTACGCATGCATTGCAGTCTGACGAGGAACCGCATGAGGAATTACATCCTCCGCAGTCACTTGTTGTTGCGCTGACTGTACCGCAACCACCAGAGTTGCAGCCATCAGCAGAGATCATACTTGTTGAAACAAGCATGACACATAAAAAAGATTTTATAAGTTGTTTCATCTAAATACTCCTTTTCATACTAACTGAACTCAACCTTCTGATTGAGAAACAACTGATATGGTGGGAAAAATTTTTCCCTGTTTGGTAGGCAACCACACCTACATGATGTGAAAATTTTGATGTATTTTTGATACTCCTCCTTTCGCTTCATCCGGTTGCAAATAACCCATGACAAGGTCATAAATATAACTATTTATGGTTTGGGATTATGCATCTTCATTATCGGTGTATAATCTAGTCAAAAGATTTAGATATTGCAACATTTGATAATGTCAATATCTATGACCCTATTGAAAAGCCTTTATTTGTGGGCAAAAAACGTTTACGATGATTCTATCTTTATTAAGAATAATTTTACTGTTTTTTTAATTTTTGAACGCGAGCATTGGGTCGACTTCTTTTCAATGATTACAAATTATGTCGTTTGAGGTAAAATTCTTAGAAGGAGTTTTTGGAGCTCCTTTTTGAAAAATATAGTTCTATATTTATTGCATCATGGTGTATACGATGTCTCGAGCATTAGTGTTATTTCAGATAATTTTTGAATCTCTTCCTATTAGTAGTTCTTCGCACATATTTTTTTTAAGTACACTTTTTGATAGCGCTTGTATGTTGCCAGAGTCGGTATATTATGCAGCGCATGCACCGACGGTAATGATGTTGGGGTGTTATTTTGCACGGGAACTTTTTTTTATTACCCATAACTATAAGCAGCTGTGGGACCAGCTTGTTGTTTGGGCGTTAGGTATAGGTATTGCCAATAGTATTACTATTATTGGTTATATAGTGTTACATGTTGTGCATGTTCCATTTTCAATGCAGGTGGGGCTCATGATAACAACAGGGCTGTTGTTATCGCTTGTGTGGTGCAAAAAATTGGGTAGTGATCGGTTGTCTATTAATCAGGCTGTGGTAATTGGCATAGTGCAAGCTATTTCGCTATTGCCGGGTATTTCAAGGCTTGCGATGACCTATGTTGTGGGGCGATGGATTGGCTTGTCCTGGTGGGCATCATTTCGTTTTTCTTGTGCGCTTGAGGCAACACTTTTTGCCGCGGCTTCTGCAAAAAGTTTGTTATCGCTCTTGCTGAGTGGCTATAGTTTTACCCTATCTTTCGTAACTATTATGAGCATTGTAATGGCCATGTGTATAGCGTATCTTTTGTTATGGTTTGTTGAATACCTTATGAAAACGGGTCACCTTTGGTATTTTGGATGGTATATGATAGTGCCAACCTTTTTTTCTTTCTTTTTTTAAATTATTAACAACTCTTGCTTGAATATTCGAGATATTTTTACACTAATATCTGGTATGAGGAGAGTTTATGAAATTATTTGGACGCATTATACAACTCGTGACTGTTTTTTTATACATATTTATTGTTATTGCGTTATGCACCCACAATGCTTCTGATAATTCATGGACATTCTTTTCTACCGATAATTTTTTTTATAATAGATTAGGATTTTTGGGCGCCTATTGGGCGTCATTGTTACTATATCTTTTTGGTTACACTGCGTATTTTTTTATACCAATTGGTTTTGTAATATGTTGTAGGGTGTCGCATGTAGTATCAGCTAGTTCTATAAAAATAGCTGATCTGTTTTTTATGGTAACTACATTATGTACGTTGAATGCGCTCTGGGGTGTTGAATATATGCCTCACGTGACTCCAGGAGGATATATTGGTATTACCTGTGCACATATTTTGTTGAAAATATGTGATTTTTATGTAGCGGGTTTTTTATGCATTACGTTATTGCTGATAGGTATAATTATTATTTTTCCATGGAGTATTTGTGCGCACTATTTTTTTGCTGAGCAACAAGAGGACATAGCGTTAGAAAAAAATACATGCATAGATCAAAAAATTTCTATTCCAGAAAAAAAACATCGTGAAGATCAAGAAGCTGTTTATTCTTTGCCGTATACATTATTTAAGCCGCATAATAAGTCATCGAACTATGTACAACAGAGCAATCATCATGATCTTACAAAAATTTTGGAACAAAAATTAGAAAGTTTTGGCATTAATGGTTCAGTGGTGGGCTGTTTTGTGGGGCCTGTTGTAACCTTATTTGAGTATGAACCGACCATTGATACAAAAATTAGCAAAATTATAGCATTAGAAGATGATTTAGCATTAGCGCTACATGCGCATAGTCTGAGAATAATTGCCCCAATTCCTGGTAGAGCGGTTATTGGCTTTGAGCTTGCAAATGAAGTGCGTTATGCGGTAACAGGTGATGCGCTTATTGCAAGTACTCACTTTATACAACATGTGGGTAATTTGCCTCTGATTATTGGTGAGGATACTTTGGGAGCGCATGTTATGATAGATCTGGCAACACTGCCACATTTATTGGTAGCAGGGTCAACCGGATCAGGAAAATCTGTAGCGCTGAATATGATGATAGCAAGCCTTCTGTCTCGATGTAGCCCAGATTATTTAAAACTTATTTTAATAGACCCAAAAAAACTTGAATTTGCTGCGTATGTTGATATTGCACATCTTGTCTTTCCTGTTATAACACACGTTGAACGCGCACGTACTGTTTTGCGTTGGGCTGTTCAATCTATGGATGAGCGTTATGAAAAACTAGCGCAACACGGATTGCGTAATGTCTATGAATATCATAAGCAATATGGATTTGAAGGCATGCCGTTTATGGTTATTATTATTGACGAACTTGCCGATTTAATGATGCAAGCTCGTGACATAGAAGACTCTATTGTACGACTTGCTCAAATGTCTCGCGCATGCGGCATTCATTTAATTATAGCAACGCAAAGGCCGTCGGTTGATGTTATTACAGGGCTTATAAAAGTAAACTTTCCTGCACGTATTGCATGTAAAGTTACTTCTAAAACGGATTCGAGAACCATTTTAGATAGTAATGGGGCTGAAAAATTGCTGGGTAAGGGTGATATGCTTTTTTTAACAACACAGGGCACCATTCAACGTGTTCATGGTGCCTATATTGAGGACTCTGCTATTAGTAGTATCGTGCAACATATCAAACAACAAAGAATTGTAGAATATATACCGTTTGAATCAGCTGCGCAGTTATCAGCAATTGATGATGTTGATGCTAATCTTTATAAAGAAGTTATTACTTTTATTGAGCAACTTCAGAGTGATGAAATTTCTATATCCTTGTTGCAAAGAAAATTTAAAATCGGGTACAATCGATCTGCAAGAATAATGGCTCTGCTCGAAGAACGCGGCGTAATCATGCATGACTATGGTAGTAAGATGCGGAAAATTTTACGTTAATAAATCGTCTTTCTTCTTTTTTTTTATTTATTTTCTTGACAAATGAACAAAATAACGTCAATTTTGTGCTCATTATGGAACAATATTGTGATACTATATCGGTACGGAGATGGCTAATGTATCTTGATCAAGATTTTTTTAAAACGGTTGTGCCGAATGCACTTTTTTTTGGCGCAGACATGCCAAAAAATGCTTACTTTTCTGTTGACTCTCGCTTGATAAATTCGGGTGATATGTATATTGCATTACGAGGATCACGCCATGATGGACATGATTTTATTAATGATGTAATTAAAAAAGGAGCATCGGGTATTATTATTGAACAGGATAAAAAAGAATGTCTTAATATTATTGATAAAAAAATATTAGATACTCTCTTTGTTGCGCTTGTTCCCAATACACTTCAGGCGCTTGTGCAATTGGCAACAGCGTGGCGAGAACAATTTAGTTATCCTGTTTTTGCTATAACGGGCTCTGTTGGTAAAACATCAACAAAAGAATGTTTGACTGCAATACTTGAAGCAAGTGGTAAAAAATATCTTACTTCATTTGGCAATCAAAATACATTGATTGGTATTTCATTAAATATATTAAAAATGCGTCCTGAGCACGAAGTCGCTATTTTTGAGATGGGTATTAATAAGCGCGGTGAAATGGCGCACATGGCGGCATTGCTTAAGCCAACCAATGCTCTTGTTACGATGATTGGGCATAGCCATATGGAAGGGCTTGGTTCGGTACAAGATATTGCATCAGAAAAAAGAGACATATTTAAATTTTTTAAAGAAGACAGCACTGGTATCGTTAATGGCGATCAACCATTATTGGCAAATGTTTCTTATATACATCCTGTTATTAAGTTTGGTTGTAAAACAATGAACCAAATTCAAGCACGTAAAGTACAGGTTAATGGTGCATCGCTCCATTTTGTGCTTAAAATCTACAACAATAAATATAAAGTCGTGTTGCCAACAAGTCATATAGGTTTTGTGTATAATACGTTAGCGGCAGTTTCTGCAGCGTATTTGCTCAAAATTTCTGAAGCAATAATTGTAGAAACTATTCAAAAGCCATTATACGTAGAAAGTAGATTTGAAACGTGTAAATTAAGGGACAATAAGGGTATCGTTATTAACGATTGTTATAATGCTTCTCCTGAAAGTATGAAAGCAGCGCTTTTGGCATTCGAAAAAGTAGAATGTACTGGCGAAAAGATGGCGATTTTGGGTGACATGCTGGAGCTTGGCGTAACGTGGCGTTTTTGGCATAGACAACTTGGTCGCTTGTTAAGAAAAGCACCATCAGTAAGGCGCCTTATTCTCGTTGGTGATCATGTTAAGTTTACGTTAAAGACAGTGCCAGTTAATATCAAAGTTGAACATGTTCCAACCTGGCAAGCTGCTACAGAAAAGTTAGAACAGGCATTAGCGCCGGACTCTGCTATTTTGGTAAAAGGCTCCCGCGGCGTCGGTCTTGATAATTTAGTTAACTCAATTAAGCAAGCGTAATTGTTATAAAATATGTAATAACAGGGCATACGTTGAAAACATACGTATGCCCTATACTATTGGGTTTTTTGTATGTTATATTTTGCCACATTGATAATTGGAGTGCATGCTTTTTGTGCAATTAATAAACCCGTTATAGTATCTTTTGCAGAAAAAGATACTATAACAATTAATAGTAGTTTTTTAGAAAATAAGCTTGTCAAAGAAATTATAGCTAAAAAGTTAGTGGTTAATATGAGTTCTTTCTCGAGCTTGACCATTGAGAGTGTTAACGTAGAAGAGTTGAATATTAATATATCGGGCGGAGCGACAGTGCATTGTAAATCCGGAATAATTAAAGCCCAGAATATTAATATATCAGGCTTTTCAAAGCATAAAGCAGAAAATATTAAACATGAAACATGTGATGTTAATGCGTCGGGATTTTCTCGAGTGCAGGTGGGCTGTTGTGAAAATAAAATAGAAGCATATGTATCTGGTTTTTCAAGATTAACCTATCGCTACCTAACTGGTACCACAAAAAATATTCGTTCTGATAACTCAATAATTTCTGGTTCTTTGTGCAAAGAACTTAGTTGAAATAATATGTATGCCCTGTTACGATATTAGTTATCGCGTCACATTATTAATTATTAGGTTAAAAAAGTATTCTATGCAATCAACGTATCATAAACCGGTTCTCGTACAAGAAGTTTTGGATTATTTAGCACCACAGAAGGGCGGGGTGTATGTTGACGCCACGTTTGGTGGTGGCGGGCATAGTAGGGCTATTTTAACAGCTCAGCCAGATTGTATGATAATTGCATGTGATTGGGATGCCAAAGCTATCGAAATGAATAGAGTTGCATTGGAAACAGATTTTCCCGGGCGAATTTCATTTGTATGGGGCAATTTTGCCAATCTTGAACATCTTTTAAAAAAACATGGTACTGGTAAAGTTGATGGCATTCTTGTTGATTTTGGTACGTCTCAATATCAAATCAAAGAACGAGCAGGATTTTCTTTTTCAGCCAAGACCCATTTGGACATGCGCATGTCCCCAGCGCATCAAAAAATAACGGCAGCTGATATTCTTAATAAGGCAACAGAGTCTGAGTTGATTACTATTTTTAAAGAGTTTGGGCAAGAACCTCATGCTCGTAAAATTGCGCGCGCAATATGCGAGGTGCGGCAAGAAAGACGTTTTTTTTATACGTCAGATGTGACGGAACTGGTGCTTAAGCTTGTACCGTATACTGTCCGTGGAATAAATCCAGCAACGCGCGTATTTCAGGCGTTGCGTATTGCCGTTAACAAAGAACTTGATAATATTAAAAGTTTTTTATTACAAGCGCCGCGGTTGTTAAAGTCAGGCGGTAGGCTTGTGTGTATTAGTTTCCATTCACTTGAAGACAGGCTGGTTAAGCAGTTTATTAAAGACCACGATCAAGAATTTGAAAATCTGACGCCAAAAGTTATTGTTGGAACGCCAGAAGAGATCAAAGCAAATCCATCGGCTCGTTCTGCTAAACTGCGCGCTGCGCGGCGTTTATAGTTCTTATATTTTGTAAGGCGTAATGAGATAGCTGTGTAATCCCTGTTATACCGATAACAGCAATACCAATAGGTAATATGGCGCCCCATGACGTCGGGGTAAGCGCAATAGTTAGGCATAGAGCATATAAGGCAACACCACTTATATAAAGTCCCCCGAAAAGACAGTACGCAATTGCAGGAATAACTAATAATGTTTTAAATGCGAGAAAAATTTTACTAAAAACAGTATTTGTTTGCCGCGCGCCTTGTCGAGCGTTATTGTATTCAACTTGTTTTTCAGTACTATAATTTTTTTGTTTATTGTGTGCTTTTTTTAGCGTGCCAGGCAGCTTGCACAGGGTTTTTTGCTTCTATTTTTAAGACATAAAAACCTGAAACTACTGATATAAGAAGAAAAACAGTTGTTTTAGAGAATGACATAGCGGGCCCCTCAGGCTTATTTTTGATCAATTGTAAGAGTGGTAGTTTTTGATATTACGAACAAGCAGATAGGTGCTCCCAGCACTTATAGAAAGTGGTAGTATGCCGTACGTGATGCCAGCTGCTATTGCGTAGGAGACCATAAATCCATTTGATATAAAATAAAGAGCGCCAATTGCAAAATACATTCCTACTGCGGCGGTGCATAGAGCTATGGGAACTAATAGGGCTGTTGCAAGCATGGGCCAGATTTTGTTTGAAATGAAATCTCTTTTTTGCTGAGCGTTTCGATTATGGAGTGTTACGCGCTTTTCGCGCCTAACTCTTTTTTGTTTGTTGTGTGTTTTTTTAGCGTGCCATGCCGCTTGCACAGGGTTTTTTGTCTCTGTGTTTAAGACAGCAAAACATGCACTAGCTGAGCATATAATAAGAAAAATAGTTTTTTTAGAGAATGACATTGTTGGATCCCCATGCCTGTTTTTGACAACCCTTAAATAAATTATCAAATTGAACTAGTTTGATTATTTTAATATATAATTACATATTAATGAGATTTTTTAATTGTGTCAAAGTTGCTTCGATTCAATATTCGATTCAATAGTTATGTTATTGCTCAAAAAGTGATTGACAAATGGGCCTAATACTCTTAGAATATTCATCAGTTGTTCTTAAAGTGGTAAAGCACTATTAAAAGGCACCGACGATGAAAATAACGGAAGTCAAAATTTATCCTGCGAAGGAAAGTGGAAGACTAAAAGCGTATGCCACCATTGTCTTTGAAAATAGTTTCATTGTACGTGACTTGAAAGTTATCGAAGGATACAAGGGTTTCTTTGTATCGATGCCTTCTCGCCGCCGCAAAGATGGTTCTTTCAGAGATATCGTTCATCCGCTGAATTCTGACACTCGAACAGAGATTGAACACCGTATTATAGAGGAGTTCGAGAAGACAATGAAGCATGAAGAAGGAATTAGTAATTAAAAATTGTGTTTGGGGCGTGGCCAAGCGGTAAGGCACCAGTTTTTGGTACTGGCTATCGGAGGTTCGAATCCTTCCGCCCCAGCCATTCTACATGTATCAAGGCCTTTCGGCCCCGCCAGTTTATGGTCATCGAATTACAGCGGCATCCCCGCTATTTTTTTTAAAGTGAACCTGCTTGACGAATTACGTCAGTGGGTTATTTTTTTGATTATAAGCATATTGGCCTGGTGATACATGAAAAATATATGCTCACGTGGAGCGCAAAATATAGAAAACCTGTTTGTATGGCGAACAGTCGCTGCAGTAAGACAATCTATAAGAAACACGTGCGCGGAGCTCGATGTTGTATTATCAAGGGATCAGTCTGGAAAGATCATGCGCAAGAGTATGTTTAGTACGGTCTTCTTGGCATTTTTAGAATAGAATTACATGCTTTATAAAGGGCCACATATTTTCGTTCGATAAGATCATGATCTCTGTTTGCGAAAATATCTTCTTTGAGGACTTGTAAAGCAAATTTTTGCATATCAAGAGCATTTTTAACTTTTACTATAATTTCAAGTGCTATGATGGTCTTTTTTTCACGAAAAATGTCCTCGCTTTTTTCAAGTAAATTTGTAAGAAAGGCAACATCCCCATGAGCATCCTCGAGCAAAAATATCTGAGCGGTATTTTCTTCTTCTGTTACTATATCATTGCTGAGTGCGTGACAAAGAGGATGCGATAAAAGTACAAATGCAAATATTTTCAATGATTTCATTATTTTATAAGCTTTCAAGTAAAATATAATAAATAAACATAATATAATATTGATTAGTGTAAATGTATTTAAATATTAGTCAAAATAGAATTAATGCATTTTATCTGCGCGTACTTTGCGTAGCCAAAAGTACATAAAAAGGTATAATTACGCTTGAATTGAGCAATAATTTTATAAAATCAATTAAAAGACTGGATTAAAAAAATGTATAAAATTAAAATTTCGTGCACGATATTACTGCTGAGTGCAAGTAATTGTTTTTCGATGCAAGATGCAACTTCATGGCGAATTGGTAGCAATAGTGTATGGAAAGCGAATGTGTCAAATGCTCGTTGTGTATCTCAGGATTTACAGGAGTTTCAGAAAGCTCAACAAATAATTTGTGTAGAAGCGCAGCAAAAAATGGAAGAACTTGCGGAAAAGTATGCGTCTTTGTTTATTTTAGAAGATCAAAAGCCAGCTATTTATTTACATATTGACATAATACCTGAATGCGTAAGGAATAATTGATGAAAATGCGTACGTTTTTGCAAAAAAAATTATGGCGGAACAAGGCTGTTGATATGATGGAGCGCAATCATGGCTCTAAAGTTAATTGGCGTGCTTTGAATAATAAAGTAATTAGAGGCTAATTGTGCCGGTACGCTTATGGTTTATCTATAGCGGTTAGTTCGTTATCAGCTCTTGAAAAACAGTGAGTAGGTGAATTATGTTGATGTTGGTTATGTATGGCGCGGGGTTTTTTTATGGAAGGTACGTTATGAGAAAAATAGTTGTTCTCTTTTGTTTGAGTTTGATAAGTGCTACTGGTTTTATGGGGGCAATAGATAAACCAAAATTAATTGCAGAAATTGAGCATGATATTTATAGAACATTTCGGCAAGAAATTGGCTTAATAAGCAAAGATGTCGATTCTATGGCTCAGGGCGATGTTGCTTTGGAAAAAGACTTAAAAAATTTGTACGCCGAGTTTAACAATCCCGATGAAAGACAAGCGCAAAAAAAGCTTGATGAATTTTGTCAAAAATGGGGACTTGAGCCCATTAAGATCAGTAGAATTACAGAGCTTGGGGTAATAGATAAGCCAAAGTTAATTTCAGAAATTGAGAACTATATTTTTAGAAAGTTTCGGCAAGAAGTGCATTTTGTGAGCATAGATGTAGGCCCTATGTCACAGGGCAATGCGGAATTGGAAAAAGATTTGAAAGATTTTTATGCTGAATTTATTAAGGCAGTTAGCGAAGATAAGGTGCAAAAAAAGCTTGATGTATTGTCTGAAAAATGGGGGCTTGGGAGCGTTAGAGTTAATAAGTTTGAATTGGGTAATCAATTGATCACTTTAGCGCATGACATGGCGTTGTTCAATAACTTGCTAGAATAAGAATGGCATATTTTAAAATATTGTTTTTATACCCTCTTGCCCGGCTTGCCAGTTTGCAGGGCATGAGATACCGTGTATCGTGACAAACTGGACAGCGTCGATCGCGCGTAAAAGTTCCGCCACGCTTCTGCCAAACGCCATATTATTTACTGCACCATATTGAATTGTTAATTGCGGGTCTATGAGAAAACTGCCCCGTAGTGAAAGCGCTTGTTTGTCGTCATATACTCCAAAACTTTTTGATATAGATTGAGTAATATCTGAAACCATTTTAAATGAAACGCCTTCGATACCTCCCTTTTCTTTTGGTGTTCTGAGCCAGGCTGCGTGGGTGTATACCGAGTCTATTGAAATAGCAATAATATCAACATCTCTTTTTTTAAATTCTTCTATAGAATTTTGGAGTGCGTATACTTCTGTAGGGCATACCAAACTAAAATCTACGGCATAAAAGAAAAAGAGCGTATAGTGTCCTTTTAAATCCTGCTCGGTAATTATTGAAATGTTATGATTCCATATCATTTTTGCTGTAAATGAGGGACATTCTTTTCCAATAATAACCATTGATTCGCCCTTTTATTAATTAATGAGTAAAAGCCATATTACTATGATCAATTGAATTGCCAAAAATAACAGAAAAAACAAACCCCTTATGACATTAAGTGATGTTGTTGTCGCCATAATAAGTTCTTTAATGGTTGTAACGCTTTGTTTTTTATATAGATAATTCATAGAGATCATTTGTAATGCCAAAATAGTAATAACAATGGCAAATGATGATGTGAGCATGGCGTCAGCCAAAGTAAATACACCAGAAATGGGTGCCATTTTTTGAAGACCATCCGAATAAAATATAAGTGCAGTAGTACTACCTATGCTGAGTGAAAGAATCAAAGAAAATTGATTCATAACATCAAACGTTAATGATAAAAGGCCGATAAAGAATATTAAAAATAATGGAAGAAAAATGAAAAAGATTTCTTTGAGGGAGGAGCGCTTAAAATCGTAAGAAAATGCTGCAACTTCATAGGTTGCTTTTTTATCATTAAGTACATGTAATGTGGTAGTTCCATAAGCAGTTGATGTTTTGGTATTGATCCAGTCTTTGGTGAATGTATTTTTCTTGAGAATTTCATTGTTAATGGGCATATATAATAATGTGCCATAGGGGATGTGTTTGTTGCTTAATATAAAATTAAGCTGGTGGTAGTCAAAGGGGTAGTGCCTATAATTAAAGGAGCCATGATATTCAAGTTTAATATCGTAGGCTATGACCATTTTATCGTTATAATCTGGATATTGGTATGGGGTTGACTTTGAAATAAATGAGCCATTTTCAAAGCTAAATGTATCGAGCAATGTTTTATCAAGGCTTTTATCTGCTATAAATAATACCGTTGCCATGACCGTAAAATTATTTTTAATGATTTCAAATTGGTTAAAATTTTCAATTAAAAATGCAACTTTGATAATATTTTTTGGATCATAAACGGCTTCGTTAATAGGAGTAATTTGGGGAGAAGAGTCCGATATTCTAGCGCGTGATAATGCAATGATAAAAACGATAAAAATGATGATAGTTGCTGTAAAAAGAGCGCCAAATAATACCCTAAAATCCGCTATTTTTTCAAAATATAGTTGCTTCTTTTTAAAATATATTTGTGCATAATTCATATGCTCTTTCCTTTTTATTCATGAGATGATAATAGAATAGAAGTTTTGCCAGGAGCCCAATCCATAGGACATAATTCTTTATGTTCCTGCGTGAATTGAAGAGCATCAATGGTGCGTAGTAGATCGGCAACGTTGCGCCCAATTTGGAATGAATTTACGGATCCATATTGCACAATACCATTTTTATCGATTAAAAAAGTACCTCGCAACGCAGAGCCAGCCTCTTCATCGAGCACATAATAAGCCCGAGATAATGATTTATTAACATCCGCTATGAGTGGAAAGGTTATTCCTTCTATACCGCCCTGATTTTGTGGCGTTTTTAACCATGCCATGTGTGCTTGGATAGGGTCTACTGACGCTCCCAATATTTCAACATTTCTTTGTTTAAATTCGGGTAGCGCTGCTTGCAGTGCGTGCATTTCGGTTGGACATACAAAACTAAAATCTGCTTCATAGAAAAAGAGCATAAAAAATTGTCCATAAAAATCAAGTGAGCTTATTCGTGTAACTTTTCCATTGATGATGGCATCCGCTATAAATTCTGGTGCTTGTTTCCCTACGATGCTATCGGCATTGCGTTGAATGTTCATGCGCTATCACTTTCTTTATGCGTATTTTTTACAAGCATACTGTTCTTTTTTTTAAACATACAAGAGTATGAAAAGCCGCGAGTTTTATATATACAATTGAATAATGCAAGTTATACTATAAAAAGTGGTTATGTATTATTACTATGTTTTTATTTTATTGAGATTTGTTATTATGATTTTTCATAAGAGTGTGTTATATGCAGTCATTATTAGTTCTTCAATGAGCCCACTGTGTAGTTTTGAATGGTCAGATTATAAAGCCCCATTATTCCTCTGCGGGCTTGGGTTTTCAAGTATGATAGTTGGAATGTATTTTGATTTTAAATCAAGTGGTATAAAGCAAGAGTTGAAACAGAAACGTAAGTCAGGCACTAGTAATTTTCAGGAGATTGAGGTGCTTGAGCGTGAAGAAGATATGTATGTTGCAAAAACCGCAGGTTGTATTTTTTTCGGTCTTACCTGTTTGGGGGGAGCGGCGTATTTGTGTAAAGCTCACAACGATTATATGCGTTTTGGACCTTATAAACCTTAAGTATTTTTCTTTGAGATGAAAATTGAGCGCAGCATATGTAATATATGGTATAGGTAATTACTTGTATGCACTGTGCACAATTTATGTTCCCTGTATAAATCTTGGGCTATTTTTTCTATTTCTTCTGCATAGAGATAGCCTTTTTTTTCCAGATAACCATCTTCATCATCGTCTTGTGATAGCTGGCACGCTTTTTCTTCTTGTACGCACTTGAAGCATTGGGTGGCATACAAACTTTCTAAATCGGCTCTGCGTTCTTGATCTTTGCTGCTTGAACATGCTGCTCCCGTGCACGTGGCATCGCCGTATTTAATATGTATTGCTTCATGAAACATAGTGCAGCGTTTGCTGCCATAGGGCTCATTGTGTAATCTGTGTTGGTTGACGTATATACCATCGCGAGCGGCATAAGCAGTAGCTATATTGAACTGTGGATCTAAAACCGACATTTTTTTAATGGGAACTTGCTTTTCTGGCGGTATGCCAACAGCGTCCTGAGCTTCTTTCCCTAATACGGTATATATTTTATAAATGGTACTTTTCTTTACGGGTTGATCTTCTGTGTGTATCGTACATGACCTACAAGAAATAAATAACAAAATGTAAGTATTTGGTATTGAGAATTTTATTTTCATAAATTTTTCTTTTGTGCGTTGTTAATAAGGGTTTATATAATTGTAATAGGCTGGTATATTATGGCAAGTAGTTATAATCTGCATCTTTATTTTATACGTTGGGCATAATTTAAAATTTGTAGATGGCGTTGAAATGCTGCAATCAGAGCGTGCACCAGTATCAAAAACTGGTGTTTGTGGTATGTATGATGGTAGACTTCCTTGAGAAGTGGTTGATTGTATTCTTTCTTTTATTGATGAGTAAAAATATATGCAAAAAATTATTGTATTGATGATTATGATGTATTGTAGTTATAGCGTGAGCTGCGAGTCGCGCTTATTGCAATATCGTACGTATGGAGCTCCATGTTCTGATTCTCTTATAAAAGCAGCCGAATTTGGAGATAAATTTCGGGTATCACATTTACTTGCGGCTGGAGTTCCTGTTGATGTAACAAATCAGTACGGCCAAACCCCCTTGTATTTGGCCGCTTGGCATGGTTATATGCCACTAGTAAAATTTTTACTTAATAATAACGCCAACATTAATCATAAAACTACAATGAGGAATAGTGTTTTGCATGAGGCGCTTTTGCGTGGGCATGATGACATTGTAGAGGTACTTATTGCCCATGGTGCTGATATACATATACGGGATAATAGTGGAAAAACTGCACTTCATTGGGCAGTGGCAACTGGAAAAGAAAATATAGTAAAGTTGTTGCTTGCGTATGGTGCTGATAGTTTTATCAGCGATAATGATGGTTGTACTGCTTTTACTATTCCTATTTCTCAGGTTAACAAAAAGAGGTGTTCGTGCAAAAATAACAGATGTGCCCGGATAATGTTAAAAGTATATACCGCATTGTATAAACATGTAGATCAAAATCCTCCGGGAAAGTTATATGTAGCATATCAACAAGCACTAGAAAATGGTTATTATTCATTGGTAGAGAAATGTATAATAAAGGGTGTAAAGCCACACAAAGAACATGTACAATTGGTAAAAAAAATATATATAAAAAAAAGCAATAAAAAAGATACAGGTGTTGCGCCTTATAGGGCTATTGGACGGTTACTGATAGGTTATTTACGCTATATTGATGGAGTTAGTTTTTGTAAACAATCGCCGATATCAAAATCAGGTATTTGTGGTATGCATGGCGGCAAGCTTCCTAAAGATGTTATTAATCGCATAAACTTTTATTTATCATAAGCTGTTATAAAAATTATATATATTGGGGACTATATGGCTATATTGTATTTGGCATCGCAATCATATTCTCGCGCGATGTTACTCAAAGAATCACAGATTGATTTTATTGTTATTCATCAAGACGCGGATGAATCTCAGTGTGATTGGAATTTGCCAATCGAAAAAGTGGTAGAGTCTATAGCAGTTCATAAGATGGAGCATCTCGTGCTGCAGCCACATGAGCAGAATGCTGTTGTCTATGTATTAACGGCAGATACATTAGTGCAGGATGCCTATGGAGCGTTGCATGGAAAGCCAATTGATTACCAAGATGCCGTTGAAAAAATAAAAAAATTACGAAACGGTACGCGTATCGTAACATCATTTTGTCTTGATAAAAAAAGATTTTCTGGTGACCATTGGATTATTGAGCAGAGAGTTCAGGTTACCGTTGAAGCGTCTTGCTCTATGATTATTCCCGATAATGCTATCGACGATTATCTTGCTGCTCTTCCTCTTGCGCTCAAATGCGCTGGTGCAATGGCATTAGAAGGTTATGGCATGCAATTTGTAAAATCATTATCTGGCTCGTATTCTGCATTGCTTGGCCTGCCGTTGTATGAATTGCGACAGGCGCTGCAAGCTATTGGATTTTATGATTAATGAATGAAATTGATTGATCATAACTATATGTAGGATCTTGTGCGAACTCATAAAGACTGAATAGGTCGCCGCAGAGAGATTTTTCATCGCCGGCAAGTACTTCTCTAAACTGTGGTCCATACGGTGCTAGGTAATGATATATGTGCGGTTCGCTTTTTTCATCTTTTTTGAAATGTCGTGGTCGATACCAGATGTTTTTTTCTGGAGCAGAGTCTTTTGGATTATTGCAACGAATCCAACCAGTATGAAGCATGACATTAAAATATTGATAATCAAAAATGATGCTTTCTATAATAGGGTTTTCTATGCGTTGAAAGCGGCCTTTTATTTTTATGTTATAAGTAGGGATGGGTAGATTTTTTTTTATGTAATAGTAGGGAGGGTGTGCTTTATAATCAGGTGCTACATTGTATTCCAAAAATGGTAATAGGCGCACAATGTCTTGTTCTGTTACATACATAGTATCGTCTAATGCCACAAGTTCTATAATATAACGTTGTATTTCTGGAGGAATTACTAGAGGTACTGTCTTTAATGCTAAAAGTGCAGAATATATGTGTGAATTGCGGCAAGATATTTTTTTTTTTTCTAATTTAAAAACTTTTTTTTGTAATAATTCTGTTGCGAGCGCTTGTGACTCAAGTACTTTGTAGGCTGCAACGGGCACTTCTATAAGATCAGTATTATTGGCGTTCCGTATTATTTCCTCAGGGAAGTAAAAAAAATACCCATCGGTGGTTTTGGTTGGTGGCATTACCACTTTTTCATGAGTTGGGCATTTTATATTTTCTTGTATAGCGCTTTGATCGTATAATTTTGCAATATCGCTCATGGTTTTGAGTGGCGAGCAATATAGGGTGAGTAGTAATATTAAAAAATATTTTTTCATAACGTGCACATCGTGTTATATGGTTGTAAAAACTATGTGCATTTATTTTATCAGAAAAAGCATGACTTGCACCAATAATTCGTACAAATCATGCTTTTAGAGTTTATTTTTCTTATAAAAGCTTATATTTTCTTTGATGCAAGTATTTGGCTTGCGACGCTTTGTCCACTATGCGTGCTTTTGTCAGATTTTTGATGAATCATATTGTTTTTCATGTACCAATCTAATACAACGCACATGGTGATGATGAGAAACAGACGTTTTTTCATAAAGCCCCCTATTTATTTTTTATTGCTGTCATTTATAATAATAAATTTATTTAATTTCAAATTGCAACAATAATATTAATTTGGGCGAAATATTTTAAAAAAACAAGACCATTTGCTTAATGCAAAATTGATTTTTTAGCGGGCTTCCAGCGCTTAAGCAGTTCTTTATATAAAACATCTTTGGGACTTTCGCCCTTATTGTTTTTTGCAGCCGAGGTTGCCTTGGCGATACTGCTATGTATTGTATCTGATTCATACATATGGGTATCAATATTATCAATTTCTGGCAACATGGAGCGTTGCATAACATCATCAAAAGTATGTTCGTCCATTGTTTCGATCATTAATAGCTCTAACAATGAAAAAAAATCGATAATGCTTTGTTGAAGTTCTTGAGGTGCTTGATGTTCTGGGGTAGAAGAATGGCCTTTAAGCATACGTAGTTTTTTTTCAAGACCATGACCAAGCGCTTTATAAATAAGCTTTTTTAATGATTCTTGCTCGTGGTCTAATAGCCACAATAAAAGTTGTAGTAATTCGTATGAAATGACAAAATGATTATTGTTGTCAAAAAATTTTTGCTGTGACATAAGACTCCTTAAAACATTTATTCTTTACTATCTTCGAGTACTTTTTTTTGCTGTTTTAACTGAGTTAACTGTTGAGTTGCTTCTTTGATGGTGCTTTGAGCTACAATATTTTCTTTGATTAATGCATTTTGTGCATCATCAAAAATGCTATTCATCTCTTTTTGCATTTTTTTTATTTGCTTTTGTAATTTGAGTATCATATCCACCCCCGCTAGGTTAATCCCTAATTTATGCGTTAGATAGATAATTTCTTCAAGTCTGTTAACATCTTCTTCAGAAAAAAGACGCGTATTCCCCTCGGACCTTTTGGGAGAAATTAACCCTTCTTTTTCATAAAGCCGTATTGTTTGCTGGTGAACAGAAAACATCTCCGCAATAGCAGAAATTGAAAAAAAGCCTTTTTTTCTCTTCATAATTAATCTTTAAACGTGAATATAAACACTATCAAGCCTATAATATATGATAGTATATCATATATTATTAAACAATATGTACGGGTTTTAAGTATTAAACCTGACGTGGACGATATCGCCATCCTGAACCTTATAATCTTGCCCTTCTATTTTTACTTTACCGCTTTCTTTTACCTTATTTATGGTTCCGCAAGCAAATAGATCAGCGCAGTTAAAAACTTCGGCGCAAATAAAGCCTTTTTCCAAATCTGAGTGAATTTCTCCGCTTGCTTGACGTATGGAGGTGCCGTTTTTAATGTGCCAGGCATGAATTTCTTGAGGCCCACAGGTGAAAAAGGTTATCAATCCTAGGTTTTTATAGCTTTGTTCAATAATATCATCAAGTCCACGTTTTTCTAGCCCCATCATAAGAGCTATTTCATGAGCTTCATTAGACTCCAATTGAGCAAGTTCTGATTCTAACTTTGCGCTAACAACTATAACTCTTTCTGGCCCAAAGTGTTTGATTAAGGCTTGAACATATGGGTTGTTGTTGCGAGGGTTGTTGGCTATGTCTTGTTCTGAGATATTAGCAATAATGAGAAAGTTTTTACCGCTGAGCAAGTCGACTGTTTTAATCGGTGATTCTTGCAATAATTTTTTAACCTGTTCAAGTTGAGAGTTATTGAGGGCGATTTCGAGATTTTTAAGAAGACTTGCTTCTGCTTCTAATTCTTTAAGTTGAGCTGGTTGTAGATGCGCTTTCATTGAAGATTGTAGTTTGACAATTCTTTTTTGCAGAGATTCAAGGTCTTTGAGCATTAATTCTGTCATAATAATATCATAATCTTGAATAGGATCGATACTGCTTTGAGTGTGTGTGATTAATGGGTCTTCAAAGCAGCGTATAACGTGGAGTATGAGGTCCACTTCGCGTATATGACTTAAAAATTGGTTGCCGAGCCCTTCTCCTGATGCTGCTCCTTTTACAAGACCCGCAATGTCGACAAATTTAACGGTCGTTGGTAATTGTCGTTGTGATTTGTAAAGCGCCTGAAGCTTGCCCAAGCGATCATCTGGAACAAAGGTACATGCCACATGAGGGTCTATGGTGCAAAATGGATAATTTTCTGCGGGCACCGATGATTTGGTAAGGGCGTTAAAAAGCGTCGATTTTCCAACATTTGGGAGGCCTACAAGTCCAGCGGCTATACTCATAACAGTTCTTTCTTAATGTGTTTTTTGATTACAGATAATCTTATGCTATCTAGTATAGCGTACTTTAATTTTTTATAATAACGCTTATTCTGTAAATTTTTTTTAATTTTTATAAAAAAAATATATACTCGTTGTTCTGTAAATATATGATTAACATACAATTAATTTTCATCCAAGGGGTTTTTATGCTTTTTATGCGTACTACGATTTTTGCTAGCCTGCTTTTTTGCGGTGCTTCTGCGATATATGCTTGTAATTCAGATTGGTTTTATGGGTCAGGCCCTGAGCGTTTGGCTTTTGTAATTATTCATGCGCCAATTGCTCACAATACTTTGATTGCTACTTCACCTACACCAGTTGCGGTAGGAGCTCCGGCTGTGGTCGGTGCTGTGGTAATTAAAAGCGCCATTGCACAGGATGCGTCACAGTCGGTAAAAAAAGAATAGCGCTTTTACCTATTAATATAAAAAGGGGGCTTTAAAAAAGCCCCCTTTTTATGTAAGAGTGTTTTTACTCGGTAATATCGGTATCAATTGGTCCTTGTTGGTCAGCCTGTTCGCTTGGTCCTTCAGTTTTTTCTTCTGCGGTTTTTTCTTTGTACAGAAGTTCTGCAACTTTGTGGGAAGCTTGTAGGAGCTCGTCAGTTGCTTTTTGAAGTTCTTCGCTATTTTCGCTATGTTCTTGAATGGCTTTACGAGCCACTTCTAGAGCTGATTCAACTTTTGTTATTTCGTCAGCGCTTATTTTTTCTTTATTTTCTCTGACAGTTTTTTCAATATCATGAATAAGTCCGTCAAGCTTGTTTTTCTTTTCTATTGTTTCGCGCAGTTTTTTGTCTTCAGCTTCGTGTTCTTGTGCGGCGCGTACCATTGTGTCGATCTCTTCTTTCGAGAGGCCGCTACTTGAGGTTATGGTGATTTTTTGTTCTTTGCCAGTTCCCTTGTCTCGCGCTGTTACGTGAACAATGCCATTTGCGTCTATATCAAAAATTACTTCAATTTGAGGAACGCCTCGTGGGGCTGCTGGGATGCCTTCTAATCTAAATTGCCCCAGTGACTTATTGTCTTTTGCAAGCTCTCGTTCACCTTGAGTGACACGAATGTCTACTGAGGTTTGGTTGTCTTCCGCTGTGCTGAAGATTTGTGATTTTCGGGTTGGAATGGTTGTATTCCGTTCTATTAATCGAGTTGTTACGCCACCCATTGTTTCGATACCAAGAGAAAGGGGGGTAACGTCGAGTAGTAAAAGATCGGTAACTTCGCCGGCAAGTATTGCGCCTTGAATGGCAGCGCCAATGGCAACTACTTCATCAGGATTTACTGATTTGTTAGGTTCTTTGCCGAAAAAGTCTTTTACTAATTGTTGAATTTTTGGAGTTCTGGTTGATCCGCCTACTAAAATAACTTCATCAAGTTGATCTTTTGTTATTTTTGCATCACTCATTGCTTTTTTGCATGGAATAAGCAGTCGTTCAAAGATAGAGCTGCAGAGAGATTCTAGTTTTGAACGTGTTATTTTTATAACTAAATGTTTTGGTCCTGATGCGTCAGCAGTGATATAAGGCAGGTTTATTTCTGTTTCGTGCGTGCTTGAAAGCTCGATTTTAGCTTTTTCTGCGGCTTCCTTAAGTCTTTGGAGTGCCATGCGATCATTATTAAGATCTATGCCTTGTTCTTTTTTAAATTCAGCAATGAGATAGGTTATTATTGTTTGATCAATATCGTCGCCACCCAAATGAGTATCACCATTAGTTGCTTTGACTTCGATAACGCCATCATGTATCTCTAGTATTGATATATCAAAAGTTCCACCACCAAAGTCAAAAACAACGACTAAGCCATTTTTCTTTTTGTCTGCACCATAGGCCAATGCAGCAGCGGTTGGTTCATTTATGATTCTCTTTACGTCTAAACCAGCTATTGCGCCAGCTTCTTTTGTTGCTTGACGTTGCGCATCGTTAAAATAAGCTGGGACTGTTATAACTGCCTGAGAAATTGAGTGTCCAAGATAATTTTCGGCGGCTTGTTTGAGTTTTGATAATATTGCCGCGGAAATTTCTTGAGGAGTATATTCTGTGCCATGCGAAGAAACGGCAACATCGCCTTGTGCTCTTTTTACGAGCTTATAGGGCATCTGTTTTATTTCTTGTGTCATCTCTGAGTAGTTGTGACCGATAAATCTTTTGATAGAATAAATAGTGTTTTCCGGATTGGTAATAGCCTGACGCTTTGCTATAACACCTACAAGTCGCTTGCCGTCTTTTGTAAAGGCTACGATGGATGGAGTTGTGTTTTGCCCTTCTTGATTAGGTATAACAACGGCAGATCCGCCTTCCATAACAGATACTACAGAATTTGTTGTTCCTAAATCTATTCCTATGATTTTTGACATATTTTTTCCTTTCTTATTGTCGTATATATTTTATGTTTATAGTCTAAGTTTATTAATATAAATGTCAATAATCCTACTCAAGTAATTTGAGTGCCCTTCGCTCAAGTTTTGCTAGGTCGATGTGTCGCATAATTTATCTTTATTCGATTTTTTAATTACACTAAGGCTGCGTCACACATGCGGTATAACGCTGAGGTTTAGCAATGATGTGTGACGCAGCCTTAGTGTAGAATCTATTCTTTATTAACTATATGAAATTTATTTTTTTAACTTTTTTAGAATTCTTTTCTAGTCTTTCTTCGAAATCTTTCAATTCGATTTCATGTTTAAAAATAGCTTTTGATTTTCTAGTGTATTTTCGACGTATTTTTTTATAAAATGCCTCGATATCAATTTGTAAATTTACGGTGTCTTTTTTAAGCTTTTCTAGCTTTGTTCGAATGGTATGATCTTTACTAATATTTTCATCCAACTTTTCGATTTCACTAATTATCGTACATATGGTTGCGTGCATAATTTGTGAGCGCTGCATGATAATGTAAGCTTTCTTATGGTCGTATAAGCAAGGCGTTATTATATTATTATTTATCCAATTGTAAGAAAAATTCCATGCATCGGCTACTGCTTCTTGCGCGCTATTCCACGCCCTATAGGCAATATCTACATAAGTTGGCTCTTGCTGCATGGTGTATAAGGGTGCGTTGCACATTAAAGAGCAATATAAAAATATGGTATAATGATATTTCATGTAAACTTCCCTTAAATTAAATGTATTTTGTTGTTAATAAAGTATATTAAAAATTAAAAATAAACCTAGGAAATTACAATATTTTTTACTTTACTCGTATTGCAAGTTTATGATATATATAAAAACATGATTAGGTGGTTGTATATTATTTTTTTTATAATAATAAGCTCTTGCAGCTCTTCGGTAAATACAACTACCCACAATGATGTTATACAACGTTTACATAAACACATAAAAGAAATTGTCGTAGTCAATAAAAAAATAAAAAAAAAATTTATATGTGTTGATCTTGTTATTGGAAACGCGTATTTTCAGCATGATCTTGTGCGATGGGCGTCAAGAAAAATAATCGAAGAATCTTCTTCAAGTGCGCTTGTTGCTATTTGGGATATTTTTAAGTATCACAATAGGCCAAGCAATGACAATGACTTTTTATTTATAACAGATATCACAAAACTTATTTTTTTGATGTATCATTCATTGTTACATGAACTATCGCAAACGTCCTTAAAGGTTTCCTTATATGACATTGCGCAACTTTATTCTCAAATAGCAGCATTGCCGATCAAAGATCTTCTTGATATTTTAGATAAATTTTTATCTCAACTCAAAGCAATATTACATGTATATGCACCATCGCCACATGAAAGTTTTTATGAATGGATGAGCGATCATTGGTGGATGCCACCAGTAATATTGGCGTCCACAGGGGTTACCGTGTGGCAATGGTATCTCGGCAAGCCATGATGACAGAACATGAAATAGTTTTTACGAATTACTTTTTGTATGATATAGTAAAATATGGGTAAAGCTTTTTTAAAGATCATGCTTTAAAAAGGAATCCCATGTTTGCTTTACATGAAAAAGTAGTATATCCAGGACATGGAGTTGCGCAAATTAGCCGTATATTTAAACAAAATATCGCGGGCAATAACACGCTTTTCTATGAATTAACTTTTTTAAACAAAGATGTTACCATTCTTGTTCCCACAAGCAATGTCGATGCGGTAGGAATTCGACCGTTAACTTCTCAAGAAAATATATCTGCCGTTTTAAATATCATTTCCCAACCAGCAAGAAAAATGAATAGTTACGACTTTACGGCTAGTAGCTGGAACAAAAGAAATAAAGAATATCAGTTAAAATTGCGAACGGGCAGCCTCAAGGCCTTGCTTGAAATATATCGAGATCTTAAATTAATAGAAACTTACAAGGAGCTTTCTTTTGGTGAAAAAAATTTACTACAACAAACAGAAGGACTTTTAGTTGAAGAAATATCATTGGTTCAAAAACTAGGCCAAGATAAAGCAATTGAGCAATTGCGCTCGCTATGTCCATCAAAAAACAGATATTCTATTATCAACGAACACATTTCTTAAATAAATATCATAAAAAGCATCTTTATAAAGATGCTTTTTATGATATAATATGAAATTACTATGGATAAATTTATTGTTATTATTATGGGTCCAACCGGAGTTGGAAAATCTGATGTCGCTCTTGAACTTGCAAACGCTCTTGATGGCGAAATTATTAATGGTGATGTCGGACAAATGTATACTCCTTTGACAATAGGAACAGCAAAACCTGATTGGAAAAATTCTTCTGTTCGGCATCATCTTTTTGATATTATTAATGAATGTACAAGTATTACCGCCGTAATGTACCGAACATTATTCAATAAAGCCTGCGATGATATTGTTGCGCGAAATAAAATGCCAATTTTGGTGGGTGGATCAGGCTTTTATATAAAGTCGTTATTTTTTCCGCCGCGTGAAACAAGTATTTTGCATGATAGCAATGAAAGTGAATCGATGTATTCTCATATGTCGACACGTGATTTATGGACTCAACTTTCATCTATAGATAGCAAAAGAGCTCAAGCTATACACGCAAATGATCGTTATCGTATACTACGAGCGCTTACGTTGTATCAAAAAACAAAAATTTTACCATCGCTTTTACAGCCAGAATTTATTGCAAATTTTTCATGCTATATCATTTTTTTAAATCGCGATCGTGATGATCTTTATTCAAGAATTGACGCTCGGGTAATAAGTATGATGGACGGCGGTTGGATCAATGAAGTAAATGCTTTATCTGCTAATTGGAAAAGTTTTTTAATAGATAAAAAAATAATTGGATATGATGATATTATCAAATATATTTACGAAAAAAAACATGCGCATCAAGATCTTCATGAACTTATTGATCATGTGCAAAAAAATACGCGCAATTATGCAAAGCGGCAACTAAGTTTTTGGAGAATGTTCAAAAAATTATTAGATGGTCAACTTTCTGAAAAAATACAATATGACGAAGATAACTTGACTTTATTAGACCTTAATTTATATATAAAGCAACTGTCACAAAAAATTCGTAACGCAAAAGGTGCGCATGAATCAAAAAAAGGATGATAACTTTCTAGAAATTCATTATACTTATGTTCCATGGGCTTTGTCGGGATTTTTTCTCATAATTTTCGGAATTTTTGTTGGGGGATATTTTTTAGGAAAAAAATCTGCCATCCAAGATATTATGCATCAGATGAAGCAAGAGTCATTTGCTGATAAAATTTATTCATCAATTTCTACACTTTATGATACCTACGACATCGATGAAGAGGAAAAGCCTGAAGAAGAAAAAAATTATACAGAACAGAAAGGTGATATACATGATTAGTTTTATAAGGAAAAATATCAGTTCAACGGTGTACAAATCTTTGTTATGGATTACCATTATTTCCGTGGCCGGGTTGTCATCATTAACCGGTCTTTTTAAACGATTTTCTGGTATGGGATCCAATATAGTGGCGCGCGTCGATGGTTATGATATAACTATGCTGGAATATCGCAGAAAGACAGCCGAGGAAGAACAACGATTACGTTATATACGTCAGCAATTTGGCGATTATGCTCCCATGATTTTACAATCATTAGGTCTTAGTCAACGTCCCGAAGAACAGGCGCTTAAAACACTTATCCAAGAAGCGTTAATTAATCATTGCGGTGATCTTTTAAGTCTTCATGTTTCACCTGAATACATAACAAAAAAATTATATGACCCAGTTTTTATGGCGCAAACGCTCAATGATTTGATGCCTCCGTATCTTTTTGATCAACTTGGTGGCATAAGACATGAAGCTTTGATAAAACATTTGCAGCGCCAAGGATTAACGCTCGATTATTTTGAAGATGCGCTCGAGCGAGCATTGATACGTTCTATGGTAATTTCTATATCATTAGGTGCGTTATACATCCCTCAGGCTGCATATAAAGAATTGTATTTAAAGGAACAAGGCGCTAAACAATTTTCACTTATTGCGGTTCCTTTTGATCGGTATCTTAAAAAAGAACACAACGAAAAAATAAATTTAGAAGAATTAACGGCTTACTTCGATCAGCAAAATAAGCAATTTGATAGATACAGTATTCCAGAAAAGCGAAGCGCCACTGTTTGGAAATTTATTCCAGAAAAATATGGAATAAAAATATCAGATGGAGAAATAAAGTCGTACTATGATAGTCATAAAGATAGTTTTATTTCTACTCCTGAAGAAGTGTCTATTCGTCGTATAATAGTTAAAGACGAAGCGACAGCTCAAAAAATAATACAAGAGCTCGTTAAAAATTCTCATGCATTTGTTCAGCTCGCTTCTCAATATTCACTTGATAAAAAAGCATTAGTAGAAAAAGTGCGCAGGGGGGGTAAGCATGATCAACAGATCGAAGAGGCCGCCTTTACATTAGAATCTAATGGATCGTTTTCTCCTATTATTCAAACAGCTCAAGGGTTTGAAATTATAGGAAGGGTTTCTAAAGATTTACCAATATATACACCTCTTGATAAGGTTCGTGAAAAAATTCTTACAGCTGTTCGTCTCGAAAAGTTCAATAAAACATTCAATGTTGAGACGTCACAGCATCTTGCTCAATCTTTAGAACACCCTGCGGCATTAACTGATTTTATAAAAATAAAAAATGCAGAAAATGTTTCTATTGTAAATAAGCAACACGATGGCACATTGCTCGCTAAAAAAATGTTTGACCTTCCTATTGGTAAAAAAATATCGGTGATAGATAATGGAGTCGGATATATTGTAGAGGTTTCTGCCGTACAGCAACGATATATACCTTCGCTTAATAGTATTAAAGATAGGGTGGTTCAAGATTTGTACCACGAGCGCGCCCGTGAAAAAATGTCAGCCGACCTTGCTCAGGGGAGAAAGGCGTTAATGGGTAGCGATATTGTCGCCGTTGCAAAAAATTTACAAGGGAGCGTAGAGGTGCTTGAATTTTTACCTGCACATAAACATGAGCTTGAAAAGAGAAATTTGCCGCTTGAACGTATGGTGAATATGATTAACGTTGGAGCTACAATTGACCATGTTACATCGGAATACGGTTATTTAATTCAATTAAAGAATATAAATTACAATATGGCAGTTTTTCCTGAATTTATAGCTCAAAAAAGACGGGCTTTGTTTAATGATTATGCGGGTATCATTCTCGAGAGCCTAGTTGCTTCTTTGTATAAAAATGGTACAATAAACATTAATCAGTCTATTGTAGCATCAAATCCTTATAATTAGAGATTTAAACGTGAGTGAAAAAAATATAAAAGAGTCAGAATTGTTATCTAAGAAAAAAATGCTGGAAGCAATATTTTCTCAAATAGATAAACATTATGGCAAGGGTTCTGCTATGTATTTGGGCGGCACCCCTACGGATGTTTATGATGTTATATCAACTGGATCATTACTTCTTGATGACGCATTGGGCATAAAAGGTTTTCCGCGTGGGAGAATTGTAGAAATTTATGGTCCAGAGGCTTCGGGTAAAACCACTATAGCTTTACAAGTAATAGCTGAGGCTCAAAAAAATGGTGGGATATGCGCCTTTATCGATGCAGAGCATGCGCTTGATTCTATTTATGCTTCAAAGCTGGGCATAAACACGCACGACTTAATCATTTCTCAGCCCGATTACGGAGAGCAGGCTCTTGATATAGCGGAAATGCTTATTAGGTCCAGTGCTGTTGATGTCATTGTGGTTGATTCAGTCGCAGCTTTAGTTCCAAAAGCTGAGCTTGAGGGCGATATGGGTGATGTGCATGTTGGACTTCAGGCTAGATTGATGTCGCAAGCTTTAAGAAAACTTACCCCTGTAGTGCATAAGTCAAAAACTGTTTTAATATTTATTAACCAGATTCGACACAATATTAGTGCGATGGCATTTGCGAGCAAAGAAGTAACTACTGGCGGCAATGCCCTCAAATTTTATGCGTCCTTACGACTTGATGTTCGTAAGATTGAAAGTCTAAAAGACAAAAACGGCGTACAGTACGGTAATAAAGTTCAAATTAAAATAGCAAAAAACAAGATGGCGCCTCCATTTAGAGTTATAAAATCAGATCTTTGGTTTGGTAGAGGTATTAATAAAGAGATAGACTTGCTAGATGCTGCGTTGGCATATGGCGTTATTAGTCAGTCGGGATCATGGTTTTCTTGTGACGGTGAAAAAATTGCACAAGGAAGAGATACTGTTGCAGCTATGCTTGAAGATCAACCAGGGTTTTTTGCAAAAATTATGGGTAAGGTTCAAGAAATGCGCAGTTCAGGAGTTATGAAAGATAAGATTATTCAGGGAGAAGAATGACAACGGTTAAACCTAAAAACGATGCCCCATTAATTAATGAGAAAATTCGTCATGAAGAGATGCAGCTTATTACTCATGAGGGCAAAAATCTTGGCGTAGTTTCTCGAGAAGATGCGCTTAGGTTTGCGCGTACTGTCGGACTAGATCTCGCGATTATTGCAGAGCAAGGGGCAGATGGTGTTCCGGTTGCCAAGATAATGGATTTTGGCAAGGTCCTGTATGCAAAGAAAAAACAACAGGCCGAAGCAAAGAAGAGGCAGCAGGTTATTCAAATTAAAGAATTAAAATTGCGCCCCAAGATTGCCGAGCATGATTATCAAACCAAAATGAATCAGGCTATTCAGTTTTTGAAAGAAGGCAAGCGAGTTAAAGTTACATTGATGTTTAAAGGACGGGAAGCTGCTATGAAAGATGAGCGCGGTTCTGAGCTTTTTAATAAAATTCAACAAACATTTGATGATCAAGCTCTTTCTAAGAATTTAGTACAAGAAAAAGATGCAAAGTCACCGCAATTGTGGTCACGTGTATATTATCTTAAAAAATAAACATTGCAGGATAAATTTAATGAAAATGAAAATGAAAACGCATTCCGGTGCAAAAAAAAGATTCAAAAAGCTAAAAAGTGGTCGTATAAAAGCGGCTAGAGCCGGTAAGCGTCACTTACTTACTAAAAAAACAACAAAAAGAAAACGTGGTCTTCGTAGTCCTTTATATATAGCTCTATGTGACCAGCACCATATTTCATCATTGTTGCCTTAATATTTTGATAATTAAACATAATTTTACTATAGGAATACAAGCATGACACGAGTTAAACGTGGTACGGTAACGAAAAAACGTCATAAGAGATTATTAAAAAAAACAGCGGGCTTTTGGGGCCAAAGAAAAAATATTTTTCGAAGAGCTAAAGAAACTTTGTTGCGTGCAATGGCCTTCGCTTTTAGAGGCAGAAAGTTGCTCAAGCGTGATATGCGATCTCTCTTTATTATGCGTATAAAAGCGGCTGCGCAATCCCATAATATGAAATATAATCTTTTTATTCACGGTCTTAAAAAATCACATGTGCTTCTTAACAGAAAAATGTTGAGTCAGATAGCAGTGTATGATGCGCAGACCTTTGAAAATATCGTACGTTTTATACAAGCGTAATTGACCCCTTGACACGGACAAAAGCTTTATATTAGTATCTTGCTTAAAAGGTTTTGTCCTGTTGAGTAAAAGGGAGATGCGGCATGGAAGCGTTACATATTCTTGAACAGAAAATCGCACATTTGATTGAAAGCAAAAGACGTGATATTGATCTTATAAAAGAGCTTAAGGATAAAAATGATATTTTGAGTCAGGAGGTTTTTCAACTTAAAAATCATTTAGAAAAAGTTGAAAACTCTTTACTTTTGGGGCACCAAAATCTTGAAGAGCTTAATCAAGAAAAAGAACTTACTAAGATTGCCGTAGATGATCTTATTAAAAGTATCGTTTTATTAGTTGATCAAGAGCTTCCTCAATGACTCTCCCTGTTATGAAAAAATATCAAGTATTGATTGGTGGGCGCGCTTATTCTGTCATCAGCGATGAATCAGAGGAGCTTATTAATGCATCCGCATTGTTAGTTGATTCTCTCATAGATGCATCTACCAGTGATCGCGGAGCAATTTTAACATCCCTGCGATTGGCATGTCAGCTTAAGGCGCTTGAATATCGTATAGAAGAGTATCATATTCGGGATAAAAGGCTTATCGACGTCATAGATCAAGAAAATAGACGTTCAGAACTGTTTTAGGCTTCTAGGCTGTTATTCTACCTCTACGGTTCGTTTTTATAACACATATAAAACAACAGTGAGAACTGTTTTATGAGGGAAATATAATGGTATCTTTGATAGGCCTTGGTGGAGCGGCCGCCCTTGTTGGCGGAGCTCTTCTTATAATGTTTGCAAAAAAAAAATTCGATCAAGCCCGTCGTTTTATTGTTGAATCGCAAGAAAAATTAGAACTTGTTAAAAGAGATATCGACACAGAGCGCCGAGAAGCTTTGATTAAGCTTAAAGATGAAATTTATAAAAAAAGAACAGAGTTTGATCTCGAAATTAAGCGTGAGCGAGCTGAACTTGAACGTCTTCAAGTAAAAGTTAATCTCAAGTATGAAGGTATTGAAAAAAAGGATCTGAGACTTGAAGATTTAAGAAGAGAGTTGCAGCAAAAAGAACGTACTATTTCTCGAACTGCTGATCAGCTGCGCATTAATGAACAGCGTCTTAAATCTTTGTACGATGAGCTTATTGCTAAATTAGAAAATTTAAGTGTTATGTCAAAAGACGAAGCACGCCGGGTGCTTTTTGATACGTTGGAAGCTGAAGTGCGGCATTCGCATGAAAAATGGATTCAAAAAGTAGAAGAAGAAGCACGTCAAGTTGCAAAAGAAAAATCTATTCATATTGTTGTAAATGCAATGCAGCGCTACACCGCCGAACAAGTTGCACCGCATTCTTCCGGCGTTGTCCATCTGCCTAATGATGAAATGAAGGGGCGGATTATAGGAAAAGAAGGGCGCAATATTAAGGCGCTTGAAATGGCAACCGGAATGGAATTTGTCATAGGAGATACGCCTGAAGTTATTGTTATTTCTGGGTTTAATCCTATACGCCGCGAAGTTGCGCGCAGATCATTAGAAAAATTAATATTGGATGGTAGAATCAATCCAACTAGAATTGAAGAAACAGTCGAGCAATGCGAGCAAGAAATAGACGAAATTATCGAAGAATATGGTAAGCAGGCTATTTTACAATTCAATCTTCAGGGTGTTAAGCCGGAGATGGTTTCTTTGTTAGGTAAGCTACATTTTAGAACAAGCTTTTCTCAAAATGTGTTAATGCACAGCATCGAGGTTGCCATTTTCGCTCGTATGATTGCTGAAGAACTAGGATTGTCTCGACCTGATATTGCATTGCGTGGTGGTTTGTTTCATGATATCGGTAAAGCACTTTCTGCTGAACACGATGGACCTCATGCTCTTATCGGCGCAGAGGTTGCAAAAAGATGTGGTGAAGATCCATTGGTAATCAACGCGATTGCTGCTCACCATGAAGAAGTTCCTGCTATTTCTGTGTACAGTATTATTGTTATGATTGCTGACACAATCTCTGCTTCCCGTCCTGGTGCGCGAAGAGAAACATTGTCTGCTTATATTAAGCGACTTGAACGGTTAGAAGAAATCGTTTATGAATTTGAAGGTATTAAACGAGCATATGCAATTCAAGCGGGTAGAGAAATCCGTGTTATTGTAGAAGAAGACGTTTTAAATGATGACCAGGCTCTTAATTTAGCGCGCGATATAGCTCGTAAAATAGAAGTTGATATGGCGTTTCCTGGACAAATTAAAGTGAACGTTATTCGTGAAAAACGTTCAATCGAATATGCACGATAGGTATTAGATTATAATGAAAATAAGAATATTATTATTGGGCGATATTGTGGGTGCTCCTGGCAAAGCCATGGTGCAAAAACATTTAGCCGAGATTAAAAAAAAGCATGATATTCAGGCAGTTATTCTCAATGGTGAAAACTGTGCTGGTGACGGCCGCGGGATTACGCCTCGTAGTATGAAATTTTTTAAACACATTGGCGTTGATGTTGTTACGAGCGGTAATCATATTTTTCAAAAGAAAGATATTTACTCATATTTAACTGAGCATAAGGATCTTGTGCGGCCGCTTAATTTTCCAAGCGGTTGTCCTGGTTCTGGCGTCACAACATTTTCAGTTGATGGCGTTACGGTAGGGGTTATTAACGTTCAAGGCCGTGTTTTTATGCGTGAGTTGGTGAGCTGTCCATTTCGTGCAGTAGAATCAGCGCTGACTTTTTTACAATCGCGTACTAAAGTTATTCTTATTGATATGCATGCAGAAGCTACATCGGAAAAGCTTGGCCTTGCGTATTTTGTCGAAGGCAAAGTAAGTGCTGTTGTAGGTACGCATACCCATGTTCAAACAGCAGATGAACGTATTTTACCTGGTGGAACGGCGTATATTAGTGACCTTGGTATGTCCGGCGCTCTGCATTCTATGATTGGCATGAAGCGAGAAATCGTTATTCGACAAATGCTGACCCAGATGCCTGCAAAGTTTGAAGTTGAGACGGAAGGGCCTATGTGCATGACCGGCGCCATTATTGATATTGATTCAGAAACCGGCAAAGCGATACATATAGAACGCCTCAAAGTTATCGATGAAAATCTCAAAATCGACCACCAAGACTTAGGCGATAAGTAAATTATTTTAGGGGTGTAAATTCTGCACCCCTAACCTTTAAGCACGCACCCACTCGTAAAGCGGTGTATCGAAGGGCTTGGAGCCGCTGAATTATACTTTTTAACTTTTTTCTTTATTAATTAATTTAATTACTGATATAATTTTAATCATAAGAAGGGGAATCTCTATGAAATTATATTGTGTACTTGCTTTGGGGTTGTGTGTATTAATTAATAATCTGAGTGCTCAGGATGTAGTACATCGGCAGCTACAAGAGTCGCTTATTTCTGCGATACAAAAAAATGATAGCGCAGCTGTTTTGCAGCTTATTCAAAGTCGACTAGTATCTGTTAATGAACCTGACATAGTCATAATAGATGGTTATAAGTTGCAAGAGAAGCGGGTTACAATGCCGCTTATTTTTGCTATTAGGAAAGGCAATTCCGCTCTCGTTAAGATCCTACTTGACCACGGAGCTGATATTAATGGTATAAGCTATGAAGAAACGACGAAAAAAGGTCACAGTGAGCCAAGTTATCATAAAGAATTACATGCGTTTGAAGAAGCAAAAAAAATTGGCAATCAAGATATTATTAATCTGATTGCCAATAAACTTAATTGAGTTTTACCGACAAAATCACTTTTTTATTGGGTTTATATCAATTTCAAAGCCAACGGCATGCAAGACCGTTTTTAATGAAGCAAAGCGCGGGTTGCCTTTTTTAGAAAGCATTCGGTAAAGATTTTGTTTGTTTAAATGGGTCTCTTTTGATAAATCAGTGATGTTGCCTCCACGGGCCTCTAAGACATCACGCAGGGCCAATAAAAAAACACGTTCATCTTCATCGGTGAGTGCTGCTTTAAGATACGCAGCTGCTTCCTGGGGATCCTGAAGATTTTCTAATAAAAATTCTTGAAAGTCTCTATAGGTTACTTTTTTTCTTGTCATTTCACTGACTCCTTATAATTAAGCCAATACCGTTGAGCTTTAACTATGTCCTTATCTTGGGTCCTTTTATCTCCCCCGACTAATAAAACTATTATCGTATTGCCCTGTTTTCCAAAATATATTCGATAGCCGGAGCCATAATCAATTCTTAATTCCCAGACACCATCTGCCTGCTTGAGTAATTTACTGTCACCAAAATTTCCCAAACTAACTCGCTTTAATCTGGTGATAACAATTGATCTTGTCATCTTATCCAAATCAAGTAGCCATCGGGTAAACGGTTCTTTTCCAGTATTTGTTTTGTAGATAATGATTTTTGTTAAGCTCATATTATAATTTTAGCTTATAAGCTACTAAAATTCAAGATAGCCTTAAATTATTTAAAAAATTACACGCGCTGGAAGAAGCAAAAAAAATTGGCAACCAAGATATTATTAATCTGATTGCCAATAAAAATTAATTAAACAATATTATTGTTTTCTAAAAATGTGTAAAAATTCGTCATATGATATAGTGATTTTTTTTGAAGAAGTAACATATGTCGTAACTTCTTCTTCTAGTGGATCAAAATGTGCTATTAGTTCCGGTTTCTGTTTATTACGATGAAAATAATAAGCGTGATACTCGCCACTTGTGGTCACTTGCTTCAAAGGGTCGTGCGGCCAACCAGTATATAGTTGTTTATCCCAGCTTATTTGTTCACGTAACGGGTGATTGAGCCACCGTTGCTTGATTAAAAGATATTTTTCTTCTTTTTTTTCCAGCGCTTTTATTTTTTCTGGGAGCTGTTTTTTTATAGCTATTGCCGCGCTTTCATACATGCTTAATATGTTTACTGGCATTAATAATAATAAAAAAATATTTTTTGATTTTTTTGACATGGGATATCCTGTTAGATTTATTGATTTATATAATACTTGTTGTTAGTGTACATTTTTTATAGAAATAATCTCTGTTTTTATTATATTTCTGTAGAGTTTTTTGACGCTCTATCTGAATGCACTAAAAAACAAAGGCCACTTGATATCAGGTGGCCTTTGTTTTTTATATTTATATTCTATTTACTAAATTATTATTTTCTAAAAATAGCTAAAAACTCTTCGTAAGATGTACTCAATGCAGGTTGGTCATCGATATAAGTTATAACTGTTTTGGTTGTTGGTTCAAAGTGGGCTATTAATTTCGGTGCTCGGTTATCTTTTGGATGGTAATTTAAGTAATAATCACGAGACTCTGTGCTTACCATAATTATTTTTAATGGGTCATGCGTAAAGCCGGTAAGTAGTTGTTGTTGCCAGGCTTGTCTTATTGCTTCATTTGGATGATTAAACCAAATTGCCTTGATTGCTTGTTGTGTCTTTTGTTTTTCAAGTTTTTCTGCTTTTTTTTCATTGTTTGTATTTTTACGAGATGTTGGTGAATTTTTTGGCGACAGAGACACCAGAAAATTTTTAAAATTTTCCATGCAGATTATGTGCACTGGTATCAATAATAGAAATAAAAACTTTTTTAACATGATATATCCTATCGTTCGTGTAGATCAATAATATTCTTGTTATTATTGTACATTTTTTGTAAAAATAATCTCTGTTTTTTTAATTTCTTTTTTGTTATTTTTATTATTGGATAACAAACATGTGGGAATATATGGAATATGAATTACAACATTTAGAAAATCAACAACTCAAGCAAAGTCTAACAGCGCTGATAGAGAAATTTATTGCGTCACTTGACGTTGCGCCGAGCTCACGTATGACGTATCGCCGTTCATTGCATCAGTTTTTTATATGGTTTACGGCAAAAAAAATAAAAAGCCCTACGCGGGAGACTATTCTTGCCTATAAAGAGGCGCTTGATGCAAAAGGCCTCAGGCCGCCCACACGCTCTAGTTATCTGGTAGCTGTACGTAAGTTTTTTGAGTGGACAGAAGGCTTGATGCTCTATCCCAATATTGCGCGTGGTATTAAAGGCGCAAAGCGATCAACAAAAAGCCATCACAAAGACTCATTTTCACTTGATCAGGTGCAACGCATTTTTAATGCGATAGATATTTCGACGTTACAAGGTAAAAGAGATTTTGCCTTAATTAATCTTCTCGTAAGAACAGGGTTACGACTCATCGAAATATCTCGCGCTGATATTATTGATTTAGTGATAGAGGGTGACGAGGCGGTATTGTGGGTGCGCGGCAAGGGGCGTGACGGCAAAGATGATTTTGTGGTGTTAACACAGGAGACGCTTGATCCATTACTGATATACCTGCGTACACGAAAAGCAGGTAGCAAAAAAGATCCACTTTTTGGATCAGTGAGTGATAGAAATAATGGCAAGAGAATTACTACGTTTTCTTTATCTCGTTTAATAAAGCAGTATTTAAGAAAATCTGGACTTAATAGCAGGCGCTTAACTGCACACAGTTTACGCCACACGTTTGGCGTTTTATCTATTACTGCTGGGGCATCACTATACGAAGTGCAGTTGGCCATGCGACATAACGCTGCGGCCACGACAGAGCTATATCTTGGTGATATCGAAAGATCTAAGCGTATGGAAGCGGCTCCTGAACGAATGTTGAGCGCTTTGCTGCATGAAAAGGGTATAAAATAGTGCGCGCTCTATGTAACATGTGTGTATTACTTTGTTTTTCACACGCGCTATTTTTTGCGCAAGAAAAAATAGCGCAGCAAGAGCTGCAAACTATTGCGCGCGCTATTTGGCGCAATGAGTCAGGTTGTGATACAAAAAAATTATTGTGGTGGAATAAAGGTGAAGACTTTCTGTCCCTTGGGATTGGACATTTTATTTGGTACCCGCAAATGCACGTAACACATTTTAAAGAAATATTTCCTGAATTTATTGCCTATATGCGCAAAAAAAAGAGCAAGTTACCTGGCAAGATACAAGAACAAGCATGTCCATGGTCGTCTCGAGAAGAGTTCTTACGCGCACAGGTGGATGGTGCAACGCAAGAGTTACATGATTTTATTTATAGCACTATATCTGAACAAGCTGATTTTATGCTGATACAATTGCAAAAAACGCTTATAGATATACAAAAGCATGTTAATAAAAAACAAAAAAAAATAATACAAAAAAAAATAGATAGTCTTATGCTTATTCCCGCAGGCCGTTATGCGTTGCTCGATTATCTTAATTTTAAAGGGTCTGGCCTTGATAAACATGAGCAGTATGCTGGACAGGGATGGGGATTGTTGCAGGTGCTTATTGCTATGGATTCAAATGTGCACGATCCGGTGCAAGCTTTTTCTGCGGCGGCTCAGGAACGTTTACGGCTGCGCGTAGCCAATGCCCCGCGAGAACGGCATGAAGAGCGTTGGCTGAAGGGCTGGCTTAATAGAATTGCAACGTATAAGAATTTTATGTGAGGATCAAATCAAAATGTTGAAAATAGATAAAAACTTGATAAATGCGGCATTACATGCTCGTAATAATGCTCAATCACCATATTCAAAATACTCCGTTGGTGCTGCTGTTCAAAGTAAAAGCGGCGCAATATATGCCGGCTGCAATGTCGAACGTTGCAGCTATACTCAGACAACCCATGCAGAGCAAAATGCCATAGACAACATGATTGCTGCTGAAGGATCAGTAAAAATAGAACGCATTGTTATTGTTGCCGCTCCAGCGGATGTGCGATGTGCTCTTTCTGATTTTGAAAACTCAATAATTAATACCATTATGACCGGCGGGTGCTGCGGCCACTGCCTGCAAATTATCTGGGAAAATTGTTATAATGATACAGCTGTCGAAATATATTTTCTACGACAAGACGCAACAATTACCGCAACCACAATTGGCACATTATTGCCATACCCATTCGGCCCCTCAGACTTGGGTATTTATTACGGAGAGATTATATAAACAGTGAATATTATTCGAGGGGTTTATTATTGCGCTGCAATTTGTAATTTTTTGTGAACTAATAAGATTATCATTGATATTTTTATTAAAACAATTACTATTAAACAACGTTAAGTTAAAAGTCTTCTAGTCCAAATTTTAGAGATTAATAACATGCATAAAATAATGTGTACTATATTTTTATTTGTTTCGCATATAGCAAAACCGATGCATGAGCCCGACGAATATCTTAAAATAGTTGGTTTGTGTACGGGCGCTGCTGTTACGTATGGGATAACGGCCTGCCAAATAAGCATTCGTGTTTCGGTTGAACAATTTCATGATCAAGTTAATAAGCAAGCATTAAATCCTTCAGCCAAGAACTTGTTACGTTCTCTATCACCAACAAACGCCGGCATTCTATGGGGATTAGATACCTCATGGTGGATGGGGATTGTATTGGGAGCGCCTCTTGCTTTCACAGCTCGTTATGGTAGTTGGCCGCAAATTGGGGCATCGCAACTTATTATGCCTCTTGGCGTTGCCGTGGGAACTGTGGCAACGGTATCAGCTCTATCGGGCTGTGCAGCATTTGGACTTAAATCTTTTGCAAGCGCTGCTGAAAGGCAACCGCATGATACACAAGCACGCAATATGAATAAATCGATCGCAGTTGATAGGGCACACTCGATGGCCTATAAGACAGCAGTGGTTACTGGGATTGGGTTGTGTGGGTACGCTCTATATAAGCGTCATGCAATGTGTTAATTAATAAAATAAAATGAATAGAATAAAAATGCATAAAATAATTCTTACGACATGTTTGTTGGCTTCGCAGATGGCAAAACCGATGCATGAGTCAGGCGAATATCTTAAAATAGTTGGTTTATGTACGGGCGCTGCTGTTACGTATGGGATAACGGCAAATCAAATAGGTATTCGTGTTTCAGGTAAACAATTTCATGATCAAGTTAATAAGCGAGTATCAGATTTTTCACTCAAGAACTTGTTGCTTTTTGCATCACCAACAAAAACTGGCATTATGTGTGGGATGGGGCTTGCATTGGGCGCACCACTTGCTGTGGTATCTCGTTATGGTAGTTGGCCGCACATTGGAACATCGCAACTTGTTATGCCTCTTAGTCTGTCTTTTTTAACTATCGCAAGTATTGCCACACTTACCGGATTTTGCGTTGACGTCGATGATAGTATTAAACGCAGTTATGCTAGTAACAGGGTTGCTAATGGGCAGCTTCTGGTGCAGCAACGAACAAGCGAGGCACAAAAAGGGGCTCAATGTAAAAAATCTAATCAGGAGTTAAGCAAGTTTGAAGAAGAACGGCGCCAGCAGGGCTATAAGAAAGTCATTAATTCTGTTTATGACGCTTCTTTTATAACAGCTATTCCTGTGGTGCTAGGCTTATATGGATATGTCGCATACAAGCGTTATACAATGTGTTAATAAATTGACAATAAGAGCTCGATAAAACGCTTTTTAATAAGATGATTGTGCTTCATGCCGACATGGACGCAGTTGTCGCTCAAAGCGTGATTTAATGAGCCATCTTGATTTGCATAAATATCATGCGTCTGCAGGAATGGTATATTATAGAGCAAGCAAGCGGCGCGTAGCCTTTTATTAAGTAGACGTGTAATCGCAATTCTATCTTCTAGCGTTCCATAAAACGGCGTTTGTATATTATTGCATCTATCTGTTGGGGGTATAACTTCCATGACCATACAATAAATATTTTTATAAAGCGCTCTATTTTGATTGATTGTTTCTAGATAACGCATAATAAGCAGATCAATAATGTCATTGAGATCTCTCTTTTGTTCATCTCTCTGTTTGCCAATGTGACAACGAGCATCTATTTCTCCAAAAGTAAAAAGTGCAACGTCATTTTCTTGAACGCCATACTTACGGAGATTGAGTATTTGCAGTCCATCTTTGCCAACCCCATGCATTGTTTTGCCAATAATCCAATGTACTGAAAAGGGTATCTGTAGGTTATTGTAATCAAGTACGTATTCTCGTTGTCCATTATTACTAAAACACCAATTGGCATGGCTATCGCCAAAAACGTGTATATGTGGCATGTATGTACATGTGAATATGCTATGTAATAATAAATTAATATATAATAATTTTTTCATGAAAACTCCCACGTTATTACCCCTTTATTATATGATAGAGCAGTATGATACTCTACAGTATATATGTGTAATAGTTATAAAATAAAGAGATTTATGAGCGTACGCATCTTTTTGGTAGTATGCGCAATTGTGTTTTTTCTAAATGTTCACCGGCAAAGTCTATCTCTAGAGCATAGTTTTTTGCCGGGTTGCTTTTAATATTGATCGTGTCTTTTGCTAAGATATGATTTTTTTCGTGCGATATGGGGGTAGTTAGTTTGCAAGTAATAATATTATTATGGGTGTCACAAGCAATCGTTTTAAAATATACATCTTTGAGATGTGTGTTTATTTTAAGTTGTAAATTATGCGTTAATGGTACATAAAATTTTTTATATTGGCCGGCTTTAAGCCATGAAAACGGCCGTTGAAAGGTATATGCGGCGCTAAAAGGGGCTTTGTAGAGTAAAATTTTATTGGGAGTATTATTGGTTATATTTTTGAGAATTACGTGTGCATCTATTCTATTAAATACGCAGCTGAGTGATATTACAAAAATATATTTTTTCATATTTTTTTGCTTTCTTGTATATAGGCAATGATCGCATCGGCAATAATTTGAGCGAGCTTTTGTTTGTAAGCTGTCGATAGAAAATTTTTTTCAACTTCAGAATGAGTTATATAATCAAGTTCTATAAGTACAGCAGGGCAAGACAGGTTTCTTAAAACATTAAATCGGGCTTGTCGTATGCCGCGGTCTCGGATATTAAGATTACCCATGGTGCCCAACCAGTCCTGTTCTGTGTTATGGGCAAGCGCCTGATGAATGTATGCAGCTAAGATGTATGATCGTGTGGAAAACTTTTTTTCAAAGGGGATAAAAAGCTCAAAGCCTCGCATTGCTTTACTTCCAGAATTTGCATGAAGTGAAATTACTATATCAGGCTTCTGGTCTTTTATAATTTTAGATCGTTCTGTAAGATCTGTAGTGAGATGATGTGTATAAAAAACTTTTTCTTGAGCATCAGTTATAGCATCAGGATTAAAATGAGTGTTTTTATCAAGTTGCTTATTAAAATGCCGGTCTGTCGTTCGCGAATAAACAGGCGTTATGTTTCGCTTCTTCAGTAACGCACCTATGCGATGGGCAATATCAAGCGTTATGTCTTTTTCTAATAATTTTTTACTAAAACTGACGCATCCGTCGAATGCCCCGCCGTGACCAGGGTCCAATAAGACAGTAACGCCATAGCAATAGTTACTTATTATAAAAAATAAAAATATTTTACGCATATCTGCCCCTAGGTATACGTTACGCATGGTTATTTATTTAATTTAATAATAGCAATTATTTATATATTTTAACAAGAAAATAATTAATTTTTCTCACCAGCTCATCGGGGTGCCGTCGTAATTATAAAAAAATTGCTTAAGCGAAGATATCGTCTTTGAGGCGCTCTTTTCTATAACATTAATCATGCCTGACACGCTGGTATTTACTTCTATTTCAGCGTTTGGACCACCCATGGCTGTTTTAACATGACCAGGATGAAATAATAATGTCTTTACGCCGCCGTCATGTGTTTCTAAGGCAATCTTACTCATAATAATATTAAGGGCTGCTTTGCCGGCGCTATAAGCAAAAGTACTTTCCAGCTCTTTTCCCGTTGATAATATATAAGAAATGCTGCCCCGGCGGCTACTGATAGCCACCAACGTTTTTAAAGAACTGCTTGCTACATGATTCATAAAATGCTTGGTAACTAATAATGGACCGATAGCGTTAACAGTAAAGACTGCAATCATGGTATCAGCAGTAATATGTTCTAAGTCTTGATCGCTCCCAAAGATACCGGCGTTATTAATAAGAATATCAATTTTTTCATTAATGAGTTGCTGGGCAACTTGGGCAATATTATTCTCTTGAGTTATATCCATAGGAATACGTTTGATGTTTGGATAATTTTGAGCAAGCTCTTCGAGTTCGTGAGTATCTCCACCAGGGAGATAGGTAGCAAAAACCTTATACTTTTTATGAGCGTATTGTCGTACAAATTCTAAGCCAATACCTCTATTTGCTCCCGTAATCAACACTGAATATACCATGAAAAACCCCTTATTCTTAAGCATAATCGTTTTCTATGTCAACAATTCCTAATTTATTGACATAGAAAATATCAATTCCAATATTATAATGTCTGATAATTTTTGAAAGCTTCAATTTAAACAAAACACTTATATTTTGACATAAGAAACATCTTAGTTTTAAAGTTAATATTATATCAATAATCACTTTTTTCTTTCTTCTATACCTATAAATCTTTATGCATCATTTTTCTACACGCTTCAAAAAATACTCTAATATAATTTTATAATTTTTTAGTTAAAAAAATCAACACTATTAAGAATAATGCATTAAATTAAAAAGTCTGATAATTATAAAATTTATAAAAATACACATAAAAAACAAATTTAACTATAAATGGTGGTGAGTTGTTGTATCGATTAAAATATCAAGACATGACAAAAAGATTTGGCAAAACTCATTCTTGTTATCGTTTTTTTAAAAAAATTTTGATCAAAAATATTGAAAAAACGACCGCAAAAGTATTATTATATAATAGTCATCAATAAGTATTTTTGATCTAGGGGAAATATGAAAATTAGAATAATAATTTTATTGTCGCCAATCATGATCAATGCAAGTACGCTGCGCATAACTAATTTGGCAAAAACGCCAATAATCTTCGACTATCAAAGCGCAGGAAAAAAAGAGCTCAAGCCATTAGAAATTGGATCCAAGCAAGCAAGAAAAATTCGTCCGAGGCCCCACGGTATCAATACCGTTTCTTGGTCATATAAAATGCAAGCAAACAAAAATAACGCTACAACATATAGCGTCCCATTAGAAGTCTCGCCGATTAGAACGGGAGGCCGTTTGATTATATATGATGATGGTAAATATTATTATTCGATTGATAAAAAATATATGCAAGCAAGTTCTTTTTAAACCGTACCTAGAAAGGGGAATTCTATGTATAAACGTACTATACTATACAGCATCTTACTGATTGCACTGCAGATGCACGCACTACAAGTGCCATTTGCCGACGGAGCAATCATCATAACTCCTATTACTACTGCATCATGGGGAAGCGGATTTCAGGGAGAGATACAGATCGTTAATAATTCTTCTGCGTCTTGGAATAATTGGGGTTTTAGTTTTACACTCAATAATCAACTGACTAGTTTATGGGGTGCAAGTTTTTCTGTGCAACCAAATAATGTATACCTGGTCACCGCACCTTCTTGGCAAAGCACATTAATGGCGGGTGGCCAAACAAGTGTCGGCTTTGTAGCAACCGGTGCGTTGCACACACCACAAAATTTTATACTTACTGGAATTACTAATCCAACCGGCCCAACAGGCGCTACTGGAGTAACAGGTGCAACGGGCATAACCGGATCTACTGGCATAACTGGTGTTACCGGGTCTACTGGAGTCACCGGGCCTACCGGCAGCACCGGCGTAACAGGAAGTACGGGTGTGACTGGTACTACTGGCACAACAAGCGGGGCTTTTAAAGTTGTTGGTTATTTTCCAAACTGGGCAATATATAGAACACCGTCGGCGTTTAAACCTATTAATGTTAACGTACAATTGCTCACTCACTTAAATTATGCCTTTGGTAATTATGATACCAATGGGAATATTCTTCTTTTTGACTCATGGGCAGACACGGGATATACCGATGCATACACGTCATCGTCTCAGCCGTATGCGGGCAACTTTGGTCAACTATACAATATTAAACAGCAGCATCCACATCTAAAAACTATTCTCTCTGTCGGCGGCTGGACATTATCAAATAATTTTTCACCTATGGCGGCCAACCCACAAGCGCGCGCAAACTTTGTGCATAATTGTATAAAATTCTGCGAGCAATATTCATTTGATGGGATAGATATTGACTGGGAATATCCTGCGTACGCGCCACAAGGGGGCAATCCTCAGGATACCCAAAACTTTACGTCATTAATGCAAGAATTGGGAACTGCATTTAAAGCACATTCACCGCAACTTATTCTTACCTTTGCTGCACCTGCAGGCCCTTGGAATTATACAAATATTGAATTATCAAAAATTCATCCTTATGTTGATTGGATCAATATAATGGCGTACGATTATCATGGCCCTTGGGGAGACCCTACAACCGGCTTACTCTCACCACTCTATGCGCCAGACTCTGCTGATGCACTCTTAAATGGCGATAGCTGTATTAATTATTATCTGTCGCAGGGGGTGCCGGCATCAAAACTTGTTCTGGGGATGCCATTGTACGGAAGATCGTACGCTGGTGCCAACTCAACTCCGGACGGTCTCTTTAGTACGTATACAGGAGCTGGTCATGGAACGGTAGTGCAACTTCCAAATACATCAGAAGCCGGTGTTGTTTTCTTCTCTGATATAAAACAGCATTTACTTTCGACGTATAATCAATACTGGAACGCACTTGGCCAAGTGCCCTATCTTCATAATCCAGCAAATGCTGAGTTTATCAGTTATGAAAATGAAACATCATTGGGCATTAAGGCACAATATATAAAACAAAAAGGTCTTGGCGGCGCTATGGTCTGGGATTTGAGTAATGACACTATCCCTGCATTTGACGCCCTCACCGCTATTAATAATAATTTAAAGTAACTAAACACAAAGGGGAGCCGGAGGCTCCCCTTGCACTCATAATTTATATAGTTTTAAAAATCAATAATCGAAAACTTTAATCCAGGCTTACTCCCGGGTGTTTCATCGTGCATGGTATACGCAAAAATATCCGCGTCTTGATGATGATGGATTTTAAAGCCAAAAGGATGCTCAGGAATTGTATCAATATCGAGTACTTTTCCCAAAATTGATCCTGATCCAACAACTTTTACATGGGTAAGAACGGTACTACCGCTACTCGGAATAATCTCAAATTTTTTTGGCGGAATATTCATATGTACCGTTGTCGTCGCATCATCTCTGACAATAGTACAAACGGCATCAATAGAGTCAGACGTGTTATTATGAATATATGCAAAGACAGCAACGGCCCGCTGTACGCACAACAACAAATATAGTATTAACAATTTTTTCATGCTTACTCCCAATTATAACGTTTTGTTTTTTAACGTCGTTAATTATAGATTAATCACAAAAATATACCAACCATTAAAAATTAATTATTTTTATAATTATGATCTTGCCGCTTGAAACGTATCAACAAGTCAAAGACGCTTTGCAATAAAGAGAGAGTTGGCATTCACCAACTCTCTCTTCTGTAAAACAAGTACAAATATCTTTTTATTTTGCTTTTAAGTTTTCCAAATATTTTTTAAAATTCAAGAAATATTTTTTTTCGTTATGAAACTCAGGATCTGATTCTTCACGGAAACGAATCGAGTCTTCGATGCTCCCGTCAACATCATGAGAAAATTGGACGATTCCAACCTGACTTTCGTCTGTTTCAGCAGAGTATAAAATCAAGACTTTGTTGGTGCTGGCGGGAAGCGCAAGGTATTTATAATATATTTTATTATCTTCGTAATGCTTAAATGCCAATAGTGCAAAACAAAAATCTCCTATTTTCGACAAATGAAATTCTCTTGCGGGCAATTCCATCTCGTCACAATCATGATTAAATTCTACAAATGGTTGTTCTGACCTAGGAATGGATTTAAAATATTCAGAAATAAATTTCCGCTTAATAAACTCATAACGGGAAACATCATCAGAGTTATATTTATGATTTAAAATTGCTGGTACCCATTTTCCATAATTAGATTCAGGCAAAGCATTTTCTTCGCACAACTTCATTTCTTTTTCATTAACCAAATAAAATTTTTTAGCGGTCCGATTATAAAAAGTAACTTTTACCGTTTCTTCTTCTGTACAAGCCGAAATACTACTTAATAATAACGCTGATAATGTAGCCGTTTTTAAAATTAACTTTTTCATAATTTATAACCTTTTTTTAATATTCTAACTATTATACTTATATACTCTATGTTATATTTTTTCAAAAAATTGTCAAACTGCACTTTGCTAGGCTAGTGCATCCCTTGAAATGTTTTTACAGCCTTCCTGATACTCAGGGCGCTTAATGCGCCAATACCGGCATACATCCCAATCTTATAAGATGTTATAAATTTTCCAGAAATACATTTTTGCATCAATGTATTATCACTAGTATCATCCTTAGGATCTGCTTCAAAAAATAAATTTCCAGTTGGGCGCATATCGCGGAGGTGGTTAAGAGCTTCTAAACCACTCGTTACACATATTCCAAAAGATGCCCACTTTGTTAAAAAACTCGCCTGAGGAGAAATCGCAAAAGATTGCGCTGCGGACTGAAGAGTATAACAAAAAGCAAAGCCCGCTAAAGGACCCGCTGTCGTTACTAAAAAATCTTTCTTGACCGGCGTCCTTTGAGACTGTCCTGCAAATGTTGTATCACCATCAAGCAGTACTGGTTTTAAAATTTCACCCAGATATACTTCAACAGGGCCTATTGAGAGTTTTGCAGCTGATGATTTTCCAACTTCTGGCTCACCAATTGATATTTTTTCAACTTTTTTTCCAAATAAAAAACCGATTGAAACGTGTCCAAATTCATGAGCAAGTAAACCGAATGTACCAAGGACTCTGGCCCCCACGTATACACATCCCATCGCCAATAAAGCTTGAGGTATATTATTATAATCAACGCTCGCGTACGTTTGATTGCCAGCAAAAGAAAACATTGTTAGTAAAATAATTTTTTTCACAATTTCACCATTAATTTTTATATATTGTTTAACATTAATTATAATCGATTAATTCTATTTGCCAAATAGCTTATTATAATGCTCTACATAAGGCTGCATGGATGAATCGATAGCGTTTTCAGCGATACCTTTGCTCTTTAAAAACTCTTGTATATACATAATAGTGTCGGGAACTGATGGATGCTCGCTAGCGGCAGCCTTTTCAGGGGTTTCAAAGCCACGACTATGGCAAACTTGTAAGTACGCTAGACGTTCATAAATACCATCTGTTTTGTTGAGATTGTGCAGCAAAGAACAGGCTAGCAAATCAGCTTCTTTTTCTTGCACTCGCAATTCTTCCAGAGAAAGAGGCTTTTCATTTTTTATGGTCCAATGCTTAAGCGCAATATGAGAGCATTCATGAGCAAGTGCAAAAGACTTGCAACCTTGGTGTTGATCTTCATTAATCCATATATGCCATGCAGTGGCACACGTATTTTCTGATGCCTTTACTCGTATCAACCAGCGCAATGGAACATCCAATGTGTCTAAAAACTCCTGAGCAAGCATAGTTGCTTCTTCAGAAGCTGACGCCGTGCCTGATTTTTCTACTAGAGTAATGTAACTTTTATTAAAAATCATGTTAAAATACGGCATGTATTTTTGAATATTATCTTCTATAATTTGATCAGAAAGCCCTTTGTTCTTCAAAAATTCTTTCATATACTCAACGTTTTCTTGCAACGATGGATGATCATCAAGAGCCGCTTTTTCAGAGGTTTCCCAATTATTATCAACGCCAAATTGCAAATTGGCTATTCTTTGATAAATAGTTTCTATCTTATCTAAGTTATATAGTACGGTACACGCTAAAAGATCAGCTTCTTTTTCTTGTTCTCGTAACTGTTCTATAGAAAGCTCGTTACTATCATCATTTCTCTTATTATAATGATCTGCTGCAACGTGACCGGATTCATGCGCTACAACAAATTCTAATGGACCCAATATTCTATGATTAGTATTAATAAAAATGTCTTTATCAGTAGCATAACTCACGTCGTCAGTAAGCTGTACACTAACTTCTTGCCAGGCTGGATGATCAAGCTGTTGCAAAAACGTATGTACAGATGCCGTACAGGACTCTATAGTGTGAGGCGTAGCATGATAATAAGCGCTCTTTTTTTGATGAGTATACCAATGAGCACCTAAAGCCAAGCCTGTTAAACCGACCAGCACACCTAATAATATTTTTCTAGAATAATTATAAGAAATAACCATAGTAACTCTCCATTTTTTAATTTTTATTTGTATTTAATAACAAGTATATTACAATGAGAAATATTGTCAATTGAGGGCAAAATATATTGTGTAATATGGCAATACTCGTATACTAAATAAGACAGATAGAGAGATATATTTTCAGGGTTGCACAGTAAAGGTTATATGATTCTCGTTATTCTCATCAATGCACTTTTTTCATTAGTATTCCCATTAGGACAGATTGCCTTGCGCTCCTGTCCTCCTTTTTTTATCATCGGTTTGCGCATGCTCTTAGGAGGCACGCTTTTGCTTGGCTATTGGCTCCTGAGGGGCGAAAAACAAGCATTTACCAAAAGTTTTATATGGCATGTTTTTCTGCTCGGTGTTTTTAATATTTATCTCACTAATGCCTTTGAGTTTTGGGGCTTACAGTATATGACGAGCGCAAAAACCTGTTTTTTATATAACTTATCCCCCTTCTTTTCAGCATTCTTTGCCTATCTCCATTTTGGCGAAAGAATGACCTACAAAAAGTGGTTAGGTCTTGGCCTAAGCTTTGCAGGTTTTATTCCTATTATGCTCACACCATCCTGCGGAGAGCTCGATCTAACACGCGTAGGTTTTATATCAACCGCTGAACTTGCGCTCATTATAGCGACTATGGCAAGCGTGTATGGCTGGATCATTATGCAGGACATTGTTCGTCATAAGCAATGGGATAGTACCCTGGCCAATGGCCTCAGTATGGTCCTGGGCGGCTTATTATCGTATGGGCATTCTTTATTGAGCGAAGCCTGGAATCCCACTCCTGTACTCAGCTGGTGGCCATTTTTAGGGATCGTTATAGTCATAACCCTCATATCAAATATTTTCTGTTATAGCGCCTATGCCTACTCATTAAGGCGGTATACGGCAACCTTTATGGCCTTTAGCGGCCTCATGGGCCCATTCTTTGCGGCGTTATATGATTGGTTGTTCTTTGGCATCGCTGTTTCTGGTCATTTTTATATAGCAACTGTATTGGTAGCCGCCGGTGTTTATCTGTTTTACCATGAAGAATTACGACAAGGATACATGATTTCATGATACTCATATTACTCTTATACGCGCTCTGCGCCTCTACATTTACGATCTGTAAAGCCGTATTAATGTTTAGTAAGCCTATTTTTTACGTAGCGATACGCATGTTGATCGGCGGCTCCCTGCTCTATGGCTATTACATAGCTACTAATAGAAAAAAGCTAACTATCGATCCGCGCGATTGGGGGCTCTTTTTGCAGGTTATTATCTTCCATATTTATATTATTTATGTGTTAGATTTATGGGCTTTACAGTATATGACCAGTATAACGTCAGCATTTATCTATAATTTAACCCCCTTTATATCAGCTCTTTTTTCTTATTTTTGGTTTAATGAAAAAATTACCGGCAAAAAAGCTCTGGGATTAGCTCTGGGAGCCATTTCCCTGATACCTATCTTTTATCAATGCTCATGTTCAGCAGGGGCTTTGAGCTCCTATGGCTACTTTCCGTATATAGCAATGTTACTTGCGGCATCTTCAGGGGCTTATGGCTGGATTTTACTGAGAGAATTGATCAAAAACAGGCACTATTCCCCTATTATGGTCAATGGCCTTGGCATGCTCGGTGGCGGTGCCGCCGCCCTCTTTACCTCCTGGGGCTTTGAGCACTGGGATACCGTTGCCCCGGTCAGCAACCTATGGCCTTTCCTGCAACTCACCCTACTTATAGTAATCACCGGTAATATCTTCTTCTATAACCTCTATGGATACCTCTTAAAACGCTATACAGCAACGTTTTTAGCCTTTGCCGGCTTTACGTGCCCCCTCTTTGCCGCCCTCTTTGGCTGGCTGTTTTTAGGGGAGTCCATGAGCCTCGACCTGGCTTATTCAGGGATTTTGGTCTTTATCGGCCTCTATCTCTTCTATCAAGACGAGCTCTAAAAGCCGTATTTTAATTGACAAATAGAATATATATGATAAAATTATAATATATATTAAAAAAGCTTATTCTTGGGGGGTTTTATGAAGAAAAAGAATCTATTTTTAAATACACTCGCATTCTTAAGCCTTGCGGCCTATTCAACACAATCTTATGGCATGAATAATCAAGAGCTCTTGGCAACTATAGGCAAAGCAACGGCTTCTGTTGGCTTGGCTGGACTAGCTTATGCAAGTTTCGAGGTAGTCCATGAATTTGGACATGCTATTGCAAATAAAGCTCTTTTTAAAGAGCCATTAAATATTACATTATTTGATAATGGATCAACAAAACCGATAGCGAAAATAGGGGGAGTAAAATTACAATCGCTCAATATTCTTTCTTCTAAAAGTTACAACGAGCTCCGCATTGAGCATTCTGGGTATAAAGAAGGCATTGTAAGCTTGGCTGGACCCCTTTTTGGTATAGCATATGCAATGGCAATCTTTAAGTATTCGCAAGGTTCTATGATAAAACTGCCATTAGCTATTGCCGCGTTAGCATCTATAGGCGGCGAGATAATGAGCTTGTTGCCAATAACTATTGACGGAAATAGTCTTGACGGCCACAAGGCTGCACACAATATTTTTGGAATTTCTCATCAAACATTACATAAAATTTCTCATTATAAAAGGATATTACAAATAACAGCTACAATTGGCTTAGGCGTAGCGAGCTTCAAACCAGTAATTAATCTACTTGATCAATTAGATTAAGCCACAAAAACTAAATACCCTATCCCCTCTTTGCCGCCTCAGCCCCCATCTCTTCTATCAAGACCAGATTTTATTAAAATAATTCAAATTGACATAATTATAAAAATCTATACACTATATTATATAAGTAAAAATACATAATATTACTAAAAAAGAGGTTATAGATTATGAAGACAATACAAAAAACAATACTGGGTGCGCTTTTTATGGTACTTTGCGCTCCACAGACGAGCAGATCAATTGATATATCACCAGCAGAACTAGAAATTATAAAAATAGGTCTATGCGCTGGGAGTATTGCTTGCACCTATGGGTATTATCACTACGCAAACAAAATGCATGCAATGGAAGCGCTACAAGCTCCATTGGAAAGCAGTGTAAAATTTGAAAACCTTAAAAGAGACATCCCGACGCTCATAAAAATACTTCAAGATTGCTTTAATAATCCTTCGAAATACATATTACCCGCCTCACAACAGGATATTATTGTTGTGAAAGAAAAGACAATTTATGAACGTATTACGAGCTATTTTAAAAGCAATAATCAGCCTATAATAACCCCACAAACAATAATCCCTCAAGGCATTCTGCTTCACGGCGAACCAGGGACGGGTAAAACTGAACTTGTACGCGCCTTGGCCGGAGAAGGAATCCCTGTGTTTTATATGCCTGCAGCAGCACTTGCTGATAAATACATAGGAGAAACTGAAGCAAATCTGCGCAATCTCTATAAAAATGCAGAAAATTATGCCATAAATAACGGAATGCCATTTAGTATCGTCGTATTAGACGAAATAGATACCTATGGAAGACCTCGAGAAAATAATTCACAATCAAAGCATCAAAATGCGGTCATTAATCAACTGCTTACCCTTATGGACGGAGCGGGAATAGAAAAACGACGCGTAGTAACTATTGGTATTACTAACGTAGACCCCAAGGAACTGGATGAAGCGTTAACAAGACCAGGAAGATTTACGTATCATGTTAAACTTGAAAATCCTACTCAAGAAGAAAAAACAGAAATTTTGATGACAGCCTTAGAAAAAACGGGGTTTAAGTGTTCGGACGCATGCAATAAAGACCTAGCTGAACTTGAAATACAAGATTTATCAACGGCTACTTTTCCCGCAATCGCCCACACTGCAAACCTACTCACACGCTATCACGATAAAGATGTGATTTCTTCAACAATCTTTCAACAAGCGCTCGAGTTACACAGAATTGGGTCTTAAAAAAGTATAAATTACAATAAATAAGCGCAGGTTTTCACCTGCGCTTATTTATTATCTTCGCCTGCAGCCCTCTTCGGCCGGCTATCTATAATTTTAATTGACAATTGGTAATTTTATGCGATATTCTTATATAATGTATATGCTGATAAAATTAAACAGAGGTCGCTATGAAGAAAATAATATATAGTTTTGTTGGTTGTCTTTTGTTGTCATGTAATTATAGCGAATCGAGCTGGTGGAGCCCATCAACATGGTTTAGTTCTTCATCTGATAAGCTAGCCGCTGGAACAAGTATTGGCGTGGTTGGCCTACTTGCATTGGCTACGAAATTATATATTCAAAATCTTGCACTTCAAGAGCGACTTTCTGGTGAGGATTACATAATAGATACATTACAAGATTTCTTAAAAAACGAGTCTGTATTTGTATATATTAGACCTACTCAGCTTATGAATCAAAAAGACACGATGAACCACACGAGTATTTTAATGATTGAAAATTTAAAAGGTGGCGGCGTAATAAAAAGAGAAGAACCTGCTAATATTGATCCTAAAACGTTAAACGCTAGCGACTTTTTTCAATTTAAACTTAAAAATGAAAAAACATACAACTAAATTCTTGCTTAAGCGCAGATAAACTTCAATCGGCTTTACCCGCCCCTTATTTGCCGCCCTCTTTGGCTGGCTGTTTTTGGAGGAAGCCATGAGCCTCGACCTGACTTATTCAGGGGTTTGGTCTTTGTCGACCTGTACCCATTCTATCAAGACGAGTTATAAAATAGCCTTAACATTAACCATTTATCTGACAATAATTCAGTTTGACGATGTATGCAACCCATGTATTATATATACTATATGTATAAAAATTATAATTAATTAACAGCGGTTATAAATTATGAAGAATAGATTAAAACACACACTTTCAGCAATACTCGTGTCAGTAGCAATCATGCCATTACAAGCCACTGAAAACATTGGACAAAATTTGTTAAGCTGGGCTGACAGCTTTGCCTGGGACGCAATTTCCAATAGATTTAACGAAGCGCCATATAAAACAGTCATAGGCATCGCTTTATTGTGTGTCGGAGCAGGCTGTGCCATAAAATCAGGTACAATTCGCCAAAAAACGACTACAGAGATCAATTCGATTGATGAAATCATTAACACTACCAGTATCACGGCAAACCAAGCAACAACAGCTAGACAAAGGCAAAACGCTTCGTCACTCATTAACCAAGAGAATCTTAAATCATCTCCATTGAGAAAAAAGCTAGATGACATAATGACATCAGGATCAATATACGATTGGGTAGCTTTATTAGTAATACCGTCTGGGCTACAGCTCGCAACTGGACGCTCCATACCGCCCAATTTAACGCTCATGATGGGATACCCTTATCAATTCAGATCATAATAATAAGATTGTAGATACAGAATTGAGCATTGGTTTATTAAAAATACAGGTTGCTATTTTTCAAATATTTTGTAGCCTATTATAGATATAAAAAAATACTTGAAAAATTTACAAATTTTACATCCATGAAAAAAATAATAACAATCTTTCTCTTATTGACTTTATGTGTTCCGCGTGTGACTAAAACAATAGGCGCACTATCTACCTTAGAAAATTTTATTGCTAGCCATAAAGAAACAATTTCTCTCGGCATAAGCCTTACGATGCTCACTCTGAGTGGCATGGTAGCCTACAAAACGCTGTGGAAACCAGAGGTAAAAATCAAAACGCGCGTCATCAAACCTTTAGAAAGCGACAGAACATTTGAGAGTCTTAATAGAACGATTCCTCAAGAAATTAAGGATCTTCTTGATAACTTTAAAAATCCATTACTATATACCGATACCACAGGCAATAAATTGCTTCCTGAAAATTGTCTTCTTTACGGTGAACCAGGGACTGGTAAAACTGAACTTGTACGCGCCTTGGCCGGGGAAGGGGTGCCTGTATTTTATAAGCCTTTTGTAGAACTTTCAAACGAAAAAGTAGGAAGAACAGAAGAATATCTGCGCGAGCTCTATAAAGCCGCAGAAAATCATGCTATTAAAAACAAGCTCCCTTTTTGCGTGGTTGCGCTTGATGAAATAGATGTTTACGGACTGAGCCGAGACCATTTTTCTGGATCAGATGGACATCACTACGACACCCTCACTCAACTTCTTACACTGTTAGACGGAGCAATAAAGCAAAGATACGTGGTGACTATTGGAATTACGAACAGGTTACCTCGTCAATTGGATCCCGCTTTGATACGATCGGGAAGACTTGGAAATCATATTAAAATAAAGGCGGCCAGCTCAAGTGATAATGTAAAAATTTTGGAAGAACGGCTTAAAGCTAAAGGGCTTAAGCGCACCCAATCAGCCATTGATCTTTTAGAGCAATTTAAAAACGAAACGCCTGAACGTGGTCTAGGAAAACGCATAACAAGTATGACGGCTGCCGATATAAACTCTTTCTGTAATAGGCTGCATCTACGAACAATTGCGAGTCGTTCCGAAACGATTTCTTCGTCAATTATGGGAGAAGTACTCTCTCAATATGATAAAGGTTTTAAGGATCCTGAATAGCGTATTTTTTAACTCATTGACTTATTATTGAATATTTATACTCTTAAGTACGCGTTATACATATTTAATAAAATTTTCAGAAAGTCACGGCATAAAAATGCTAAAAAGAATACTGCTAATAATAGTACTATCAGGAGCGATTGCGCCAGCGCACACAACTCAGCCCGTAGATTTTATTGTAGCATGCGGCATGTCATTTGCTTTAATAGGATTGATAAATATTGCGGACTTAACCTCGTTGTGTTTTTATAAAGAAGAAATGAATTTGTATAAAAAATGGTATAAAACACTTCATAAAGAAGCTCTTATAATTGATCAAGAAATAAACAGATTAAGAGCGCAGGCAGGTGATCCCCAAATAAACAACGCTATTACCGCATGCGCCTCACAATCAGAACAAAATAACAATTTATACAATGCTATATTGAAATTATATAATCCCGAACTTACCGCTTTAACATTTAAAGCAGCAAGCTATGATTGGGAAAACAGTGTTAATTATGCTCAATCTAAAACATTGCATATTGCAGCAAGCAATATAAAAAAATTGGCAAAAGATTTGCATAAGACTCAGTACAAGCATATTGATGATGATTACGCTTGGTATATCATGATTCCAAGCAGATGCTGGCGCTCAAGGATACGCAAAATTGATAAAAAAATAAATAAGCTGCATGAAAATAAAAACAAAATATCTCAAGATATAGAAAAAGCAAAAGAGGATAATAGACAAAAAATAGAAGATAATAATATAGCGAAAACAGAATTTTTTAATAAACATAAAGCTGACAATATACCATATCCTATCTTTATATCTAGTTTAACTCTAGACGCAAACGCAATGCACTTTAAATCAAACGAGATAACAAAGCGCACAAAACATATAGATATGCATATGCAGTTTCTTCAAGAGCACAAACAATTTCTGCGTAAAAAGCAGCGTTTTGATTTTGCATGCACAATAATATTTGTGCCCAGCTGCGCACTTTTATTAAGTATGCTTTCTAATTGACTTATTATTGAATATTTATACCATTAAGTGTGATTATGCATATTTAAAAAAAACTTTCAGAAAGTCACGGCATAAAAATGCTAAAAAGAATACTGTTAATAATAGTACTATCAGGAGCGATTGCGCCAGCGCATGCAACTCAGCCCGTAGATTTTATTATAGCATGCGGCAGGTCATTTGCTTTAATAGGATTGATAAATATTGCGGACTTAACCTCGTTGTGTTTTTATAAAGAAGAAATGAATTTGTATAAAAAATGGTATAAAACACTTCATAAAGAAGCTCTTATAATTGATCAAGAAATAAACAGATTAAGAGCGCAGGCAGGTGATCCCCAAATAAACAACGCTATTACCGCATGCGCCTCACAATCAGAACAAAATAACAATTTATACAATGCTATATTGAAATTATATAATCCCGAACTTACCGCTTTAACATTTAAAGCAGCAAGCTATGATTGGGAAAACAGTGTTAATTATGCTCAATCTAAAACATTGCATATTGCAGCAAGCAATATAAAAAAATTGGCAAAAGATTTGCATAAGACTCAGTACAAGCATATTGATGATGATTACGCTTGGTATATCATGATTCCAAGCAGATGCTGGCGCTCAAGGATACGCAAAATTGATAAAAAAATAAATAAACTGCATAAAAATAAAAACAAAATATCTCAAGATATAGAAGAAGCAAAAGAAGATAATAATATAGCGAAAACAGAATTTTTTAATGAACATGCAGCTGACAATATATCTAATTTAACTCTAGACGCAAACGCAACACACTTTGGATCAAACGAGATAACAAAGCGCACAAAACATATAGATATGCATATGCAGTTTCTTCAAGAGCGCAAACAATTTCTGTGTAAAAAGCAGCGTTTTGATTTTGTAGGCACAATAATATTTGTGCCCAGCTGCGCACTTTTATTAAGCATGCTTTCTAATTGACTTATTATTGAACATTTATACCATTAAGCGTGTATTTATACATATTTAAAAAAACTTTCAAAAAATCAAAGCGAAAATGCTAAAAAAAATACTGCTAATAATAGTACTATCAGGAGTGATTGCGCCAGCGCATGCAACTCATGGGACAAGAACAAGCTGGCTGGCCACTGCAGGCAATTTCTGGAATAAACTACCACCATCAACAAAAGATTCGTATATTTTAGGTATGCGCATAGGATCAGGCTCAGGAATAATCATAGGAGCGTTATGCATTGGAGGTTATTACGCGATTACATGTACCGAAAGATTTGATATTATAGCAGATGCAAGCGCGGCATGCGTCATGACTTCGCCATTATTAATAATCCCAAGTGTAATTACGCCATTGTTTTTTTATAAACAAGACAAAACTTTCTATGAAAATCGATACAAACAGATTCACCAAGAAGCTCAATGCATTGATGCAAAAATACGTGAATTGCAAACAACCATGCATCATCAACCTCAACCGCATATAAAAATAATTACTGATCGCAGCACTACACCTGACATAGATAAATTATATACCGAGTTAATTTCATTGTGGACCACTGCAGCTTCTTTACGTATGGATATAAAATACTCTCAAACGGCATCAGAATATGCGTTGCTTGAAAAAACAAAAACTTTGTGCATTGCTGCAGAAAACAATATAAACGCTGTAAAAAATTTATATCACGATGATTATTATAATAAGAGCATACTTAATGCTAGCTTTACATGGCGCCTAAAGACACGATCAATCGAAAAAGATATACGCGATAATAATGAAAAAACAAGAAAATATTCTGAAAAAATTAATCAAATGCGTGCAAATTACGCTGGAATTATCAGAGCTCAAGGCATCAAAGCATGTGATAACCTCGCATGTGATAACCTCATACGCACTTCTCAAGCAAATGCACGTCATCTAAGAACAGAAGCGTTAGCTGGGCGTACAGATTCTTTAAAAAGTAACGCAGATTATCTACAAGAGCAAAAAAAACTGCTCCATAAAAAAGCGAATTTTAGCTTTGGATGTGAACTTGTCGCAACCGCAACAATGGCCTACTGCGGCTATGCGATTTTTTTGGGGGGTCATGGAAAACATAGCTACATGCCGATCGTAGCCTGTAGGATATATAAAAGCTTGCATATACCCTATAAAGATGCTTTACTGAATAATAAAATAAAATAAATAAGACTAACCTAGATTTTTAATGAAGGGGTGCAGATGATACTTCTTTTTATTATAAATCTTCTGAGCGCATTAAACTTTTCTCTCAGCAAATACGCACTTGCATATATCGATCCCGTGCTCTTTTTCATAGTAAGAACGGTGACAGGGGGAGCGCTCTGCGCCCTGTACTATTATTATATGAGCACAGAAAAAGCAATTATGACAAAATATCTTGTTGGAATGCTGGTCATGATCGGTGCTTTGAACGTTTACGCGGCCAATTTATTACAATTGCAGTCACTAACAACCATACCATCGTCACGGGCATGCTTACTTTTTAATACAGCGCCGTTTATTGTTGTTGTTCTTAACTATTTTTTATTGGGCACCAAAATATCATATATGAAAATAATGGGGCTTGTATGCGGCTGGATTGGTTTATTGATTACCGTTGGTGGGGACTTTGCCGTAAGCCAAACCATATGCGCAGGAGACTGGTTTATTCTGGCTGCAGCACTTGCAACATCGATTAGCGCATTAATTATGGAAAGAGCACTCACGACTCATCCCATCTCTACAGCATATTTTAACGCCTTTATTTTTTTATGTGGCGGCTCTTTTGCTGTTATGTATCCCGGGCTTTCTCTTTCAACGTGCATATCAATAAAAAGCATGTCTTTTTATATATTATTGGTGATTGCTCTTGTCATGGGCACCACTATAACCACTGCATTACTCTATACACATCTTTTACGTAAATATAGCGCGGCGTTTGTTTTGTTTACCGGCTTTACAGCGCCCTTATTCGCGGCGCTCTTTGATTGGAGCTTTTTCGGTCATACCGTAGCGTATACATTCCCAATCTCGTTATTATGCATTGCTATCGGGTTATATCTTTTTTATAAAGCAGATTCTTGATTTTTTAGCATAACAATATAGAAACTGATATCTATACAAAGATATCAGGAGAATTTTATGTGTTTTTCGGCAAGTGCAAGCTTTACGGCGGCAACGCTCTTAGGAGCAATTGGATATATTTCTTATACGCTGATAAAAAAACGCAGTCATAGTATGCTTGCAAGCGTACCGGTATTATTTTCTTTACAACAAGCAATAGAGGGCTTTATTTGGCTCAACCCAAACAATACATTGTTGCCATATGCGTATTTATTTTTTGCATTTGCGATATGGCCAACCTGGATACCACTCTGCTTTTTTGTTTTCCCACCACCGCGCGCAACAAAAAAGATTATCCAATGGCTTGTTTATGCCGGTATTATGCTATCTTGTTTATTGGCCTATTTATTGTACGTATACGGAGCACATGCACACATAATAGGCAATCATATTCATTATGTTGAAGCCTACCCCAAAAGCTACATTACTGAATTGGCGATAGATTCTTGGTATTTAGCGGTGACCGTTCTTCCATTTTTCTTAATGCACAATATATATATTGCTTGTATGGGAGGGTTAGTTTTGACATCGTGCATGATAACGGTACTAGCGTGGCATTTTCATTTTGCATCATTGTGGTGTTTTTATGCAGCCCTGATAAGCTCATGCGTACCCATAATACTTATTAAAAAACATAACACAAGAGCATAACATGATTAAAAAAACTCTTTTATATATGATATTATTTATTCTTAATACTTCTTATGCAATGGAATGGACCGAAACAAAAAAGATCGTTTCATTTTTATGGCCATGGGAAACCAACTACACAAAAAAAAGCATCTTGGATCTTATTGGCCATAATACTGTCCATTGTATTCATTTAAGTGAAAAGAAAAAATTAATTTACGCAGTTAAAACACACAACATGACTATAACAGCCGAATTTAGTCCGCATCCCAAGCCTGACATTTCAGGATATATAAAATACCATCATGATGATAATATCATATGGCATAGGATATCAAATTCCATAAAATTATGGACGCTGCTTGACAAGCTGTATAAGAACCAAAATACAAATACGCGTATTCACGTGGTAGAATCACAAAAATGCTTATACCACGTTACCGGAGATGATACAATAACAATGAAGTTACCTGAATAATAGCGATGTAGTATAAAGTTTGTTACAATGTAACCATAGATATTTTGTTAAAAGAAAGAATTTTATGAATACATTGCCAAATATCCACACACAATTTTCAGAATGGTACTTAGAAGTTATCAGCAAAGCAGAATTATCTGACAATGCCCCCGTCAAAGGCTGCATTGTTATACGCCCCTATGGCTATGCTCTCTGGGAAAATATCCAAAAAGTTCTCGACAAAAAAATAAAAGACACCGGACATTCTAATGCTGCGTTCCCCTTATTAATTCCTCAGTCATTTTTACAAAAAGAAGCACAACACGTAGCAGGATTTTCTCCAGAGCTTGCGGTTGTTACGCACGCTGGCGGCAAAGAACTTGAAGAGCCACTAGTAGTACGACCAACATCAGAAACTATCATCCATTATATGTTTGCAAAATGGCTGCGCTCATGGAGAGACCTCCCTATAAAAATCAATCAATGGTGCAGTGTTGTACGCTGGGAAATGCGCACTCGCCCATTCTTAAGAACAACAGAATTTTGGTGGCAAGAAGGCCATACCGCTCATGAAACAGCAGAAGAAGCGCGGGAAGAAGTCGCTACCATGCTGAATGCGTATGTTGATCTTGTTGAAAATTATTTAGCAATTCCTGTGGTAGCCGGAACAAAATCAGACACCGAGCGTTTTGCAGGCGCAGATCTAACATGCACCATCGAAGGACTTATGCAAGACGGAAAAGCTTTGCAAATGGGGACTTCTCATATGATATCTCAAAGTTTTGCAAAGGCGTTTGATATGAAATTTCAGGATAGACAAGGTAATCAAGCTTATCCTTATTTAACCAGCTGGGGCGTAACAACGCGTTTGATTGGCGCTATTATCATGGTGCACGGCGACCAAAAAGGGCTTGTATTACCACCAGCCATTGCTCCTCTACAAATAGTTATTATTCCTATTATAAAAGCAGCAACAAAAGAATTGGTGTTGCAAAAAGTACAGCAACTATATCAAGAACTTTCTCAAGAATTTCGTGTCATTATTGATGCAGATGAATCAGAAACTCCCGGTGCAAAGTTTTACCGTTGGGAGTTGAAAGGCGTTCCATTAAGAATAGAAATTGGGGCTCGTGATATCGAACAACAACAAGTCGTTATAAGTTCACGTGTGCATGGCACAAAGTCTATGTGTAAAAATAATGTGCTACAAGAATTTATACGTGAACAGCTTTCCACTATTCAAAAAGATATGTTAGAAAAGGCACGTGAGCGCCGGGCTTCGATGTGGCATATTCGTGAAAAGCTTGAAGACTTTAAAGATTTATTAGAGCAGCATGGTGGATTTTATCAAACCGGCTGGTGCAGAAGCATTGAATGTGAAGATGCGATTAAGTCACATAAGGCTACGATCCGTTGCGTTCTTACGGTTCACACACAGAAACACTGTTGCAATTGCAATCAAGAAAGTCCTGGCGATATTTTGATTGCCAAAGCTTATTAATAAAAATAAGAAAGAAAATCATGAAAAAATTAGTACTACTCACAGCATTATTAACAATATCTTTCTATAATGCATGCATGGAAAACACAAACAATTCATATATTTGTTACAAAACAGAATTAATGCGTATTGCTGTACAAAATACTACCACAACTCGCAACTATCTTGCTCATGGAACTTTAACGCTTGATGATGTTGATAAAGACAATAAAAACCTTCTTGACCTTGCGCTTCAATATAGAAATAATAAGTTGTCAGAAATTCTTTCCAATTACAACATGGTGACGCAAGAAACTAAAGACATAAGAAATAGATTACTTCATGAAGCAGCGCAAGATGTTAATCGTTTAAAAGAATGTATTGCTCATGAAACTATAAATTTTGATAGTGTTGATCTTAACAACGACAACCTATTGCATCTTGCAGTTCAGTACAAGAAAATCGAGATCATAAATTATATGAAAAGAAATGTGCCCACCCAAGAATTTGAGCGCATAAAAGCACAAGTAAATAATCAAGGTATGACCGCGCGCGATCTTATTATTACGGATAGCAGTAAAGAGCAATTATGAAAAAAATATTAATACTGGCAACAGTGATAGCTATCTGTTGCACGCAAAAAAATCATTCGATGAATCTTGAAACAAAAGAAGATGCAATTAATTTTGTTTTAAGCAACAATCCCGCTCTCACCGACCAGTCAACGATGGTAACCGATGAAGAATTAATCGCCACACTGCGGGTCATGGAATTGAAAAATATGCGTGCAATCGCGCAAGACGCGTCATTATTATCGAGTTATTTCGACAATCAAACGGTGAGCTTATTTAAAAGTCGCGATGATAATGGTAATTCAATTTTGCACTTAGCATTGCAATGTGAAAACGTACTCGGTGTTGCAAAAATAGGACAAATATTACGCAATGGATGGGCTCGCGCACCAGAAAGATATAAAAAACTTGTTCGCGAAAGCATTGTCCGTCTTATACAAGCAAAAAATAAACAAAATGATATGTTTTCATCACCAGAAATAGTTAAAGAATATGAAAGCGCTATAAGAAAAGTATAATTTCTGGTATATTCTTTTCTGTTATACTAAGAAAATAGAGATCGTGTACTAATATTTTTACGGATGTGTTGCATGGAAAAAAAATTTTATATCGAGCAAAAATCATTATTAGGCCTTTTAGCATCAATGCAGCCAATTTGCGCCAAAAGAACAACTCTTGATGCAACAACATACATACTTTTTCATATTGGACATCGTGAATTAATTCTTAAAAGCACCGATCTTGAAATCAGTTTACAGGCAAATTGTTCGTTGGAAAACAGCACGCTCACAGAACCAGAATCTTTTTTAGTAGGCGGAAAACGCATCTTTGATATCGTAAAAGAACTTGATGGTATTATAGAATGCACACTTAATAATAATCAGCTTTTATTGCGTTCCGGAGCTGTAGCGCTCGATCTTAATATAAAAGACGATAGCGAGTTTCCTCCATTTCCAGAACGAATAGAAAATATCATGGATCTTAATGCTTTACAATTAAAAAACATGCTCGACAGCGTTGCATTTTTAATTCCAAGCAATAATACAAATCCGGCCCTTAATGCTTTACTTATGGAAATAGCTCCTTCTGTGCTGACGATGACCACCACTGATGGCCATTGCCTCGCCCAGGCTCGATTAAACCAAGATACGGTTACTCAAAATCAACAATGGCTTCTTCCCAAAAGAGCAATTTTTGAATTAAAAAAGATTCTAGAATCAGCCAATGATTCTGTCGTATTCTTAGGAACATGTGGAAGACAACTTGTTTTTTCTGGCGATTTTTTTAATTTTTTTACAAAACTTGTCAGCGATCCATTTCCCCAATACGCCAGCATATTAGACAAGACATCGTTTATACCTGCAACAATCGATAAAACACAATTTACAAAAACATTAAGACGATCGACCTGTTTATTGTCTGGAAATTTTTTGGCTACTAATTTTGGTTTTTCTCATAATGCTTTACGCGTGTCTATTAATAACAAAGAAGTAGGAAAGCTTGATGAAGAAATTCCAATGATTGGATTTGATACAGAGCCTCTTACTATGAGATTTTATGCGCCGTATCTTCTCAATGGAATACAAGCGTTTAATCAAGAAAAAATAACATTTTTTCTTAAAAATGGAACAAAGCCGATTATTTTCGAATCATCTGCGGATGCTATTTCTCTAACATATATCGTTATGCCCGTATCATCACAAACAACGTAATATCGTGCTTTTAAAGTCTGTTTTTCTCAAAAACTTTCGTTGCTTTACAGCGTATCAAATTGCACTCGAAAGCCCATTTATCCTTTTGTCGGGAAAAAATGGATCAGGCAAAACGTCAGTTATAGAAGCATTGCATTACGCTTGCTATTTAACCTCGTTTAGGACGCATCAACCCAAAGATATGATAGCCTTTGGCGAGGAGACCTGTTTTATAAAAATTGAAGGCATATCAGAAGAATATGATTGGACCATTCAGGCTGGTTTTGATAAAAAAAAAAGATCCATAAAAGTAAATAATACAGCCGCAACTTCATATAAAGATCTTATAGATACCTACCGGGTTATTAGCATTATGGAAGATGATTTGCAATTTATTCATGGGTCCCCCGACTATCGACGACAACTCATTAACCAGCTCCTCATACTACTGGACCCTTCTTTATATAGTGTGTTAAAGAAATATCGCACTATTTTGGAACAAAGAAACGCTGCATTAGAATCAGGCATGCAAGATCCTATTTTATATGATGTGTGGACAATGCAACTGTGGGAATTGACAAAAACTCTTCATGAGCACCGAATACATCTAATCGATAAACTCCAATTAATAATGCAGGATTTTGTAGGTTGCTTTTTCGATGATAGGTATTTATTTTCTCTGCATTATATTACCAAACGCTACAAAATAACATCATCTTACAACAATTTTTTAGAAGAAAATAAAGCACTATTACAACAGGAGCGTCTCTATAAAAGGTCACTTTTTGGAGCACATCTTGACGATATAACCCTTCTTTTTCACGATAAAATTTCTAAGCAGTTCGCATCTCGCGGTCAACAAAAACTGTTGGTAGTACTCCTCAAGCTTGCTCATCACAAGATAATTAACAAGAGCTCTCTGATCCTGGTAGACGATTTCATAACTGATTTTGACGACACAACAATCGCTCTACTCTTACAGCTTTTCACCTCCCTCAAAAGCCAGCTCATCATTACCACGCCTTCACTATCAAAGGCAGAAAGCATCATAAAAACCTACAATCCCCTACAAATCAACCTTTCAAATACTTCTCATGGTAATTAATAGCTCCAAAACATACAAAAATAAGCTATTTTTATAGGGATAAAATTTGACTTTTATTAAATTTCATTCATACTGATTATCAGTTAGTTAAATTTTGGCAATTAATACAGCATATCAGTAGATAACATTTTATACAGATATTCAGATTGCAACTATTTTCTAGCAATTTTACACAGGCTTCATTACTACTCTCCTTTTTTCCATCGCATTGACTTCGGTCAATGCGATGGTTATTTTTTTATTACCCTTTTTATTTCTTTAAAATTTAAACCTGCGGGGTGTTGACCTTCCGTAGTCCCGAGCAGCGCGAGGGGCAAGGCAAGAAAAACACCCCGCAGGTAATAACAAAACAGCCAGGACCGTGCAATTATGCGACACTTGATATAGGAGAGCAAATTTTATACTATTTTCGCTTGCCATGCGCCGCATAGGGCAATTGCTACAGCATCGGTTAAATCAAGATTTTTACCTACAACAAGCGATGGAAAAAGCGCCGCAACAACGCGAGCGACCTGTGCCTTATCTGCACCGCCATACCCCGTTAACGCCAATTTAACCTGGCATGGCGCAAATTCATGCAGCTGCATGCCAAACTGGGCGCTCAATAAATAAACAATACCGCGCAAATATCCCAATTTGAGAAAATTTTGAGCATTTTTACCCAAAAAAGGAGTCTCCAATGCGATATGCGTAACACCACAAGAAGTAATTTTCTCGGTAAAAAAAGCATGAAATAATAAAATACGCTCATGCACAGGAAGAGAAGAAGACATTTTAAGGACCCCGGCATCAATAAGCTTCAAACGATGGTGCGCATGCTCCACAAGCCCGAAACCAGAAACAGCTAGCCCAGGATCAATCCCCAAAACAATCATAAACAACACTACTCATCAAAATCTTCAAATAACGTAAGCTCTCTTTGGAAATTAAGAAAAACCGTTCCCGTTGGACCATTACGCTGCTTACCAATAATAAGCTCCGCCAAAGAAGGATTTTCAACATCAGGATTATACACTACATCACGATACAAAAACATTATAAGATCGGCGTCCTGCTCAATAGCTCCGGATTCACGCAAATCAGACAAGAGCGGCCGCTTGTCAAAACGACCATCAACCGCACGAGATAACTGAGAAAGAGCCACAATAGGAATGCCTAACTCTTTAGCCAAAGCCTTTAAAGATCGAGAAATTTCAGAAACTTCCTGATGCCTATTTTCATGCCTATTATGCGAATGAATAAGCTGTAAATAATCGATCACCAAAAATTGAAGGTTATGCTCAACCTTTAATTTACGCGCCTTGGCACGTATATCCATAATGCTCTGCATAGCACTATCATCGATAAAAAGCTTCAACTCTGCTAAATAGCCAGCAACTCGCGTAAGCTCAAGCCACTCATCAGAATTAATAGTCGCATTTCTAATATTTTGATGATTTACCCGCGATTGCGTAGATAACAATCGCAACATGAGCTGCTCTCCACCCATTTCTAATGAAAAAAAACCAACAGTCATCCCGTTCTGGGCTGCATGTTGTGCAATATTAAGCGCAAGCCCCGTTTTACCCATAGACGGCCGAGCCGCCAAAACAATCAAATCGCCCTTTTGAAATCCACTCGTCATTTCATCAAGCTTCTTATAACCAGAAGGAATACCCGTAATGCCACGACTATGACTTTTTATTTCAGAAAGGTGTTGGAATGTTTTTTTAAGCCAAATAGTTAACTGAACAAAAGACTGTTGCGTTCTCTTCTGGGAAATCTGCAAAATCGTCTTTTCAGCCTCATCAAGAACTGCCTCAACCTCACGCTCATCCTGACTGTAACACCGAGTTATAATATGCATCGCAGAACCAATAAGTTCACGCAGAACAGATTTTTCTTTAATAATCTGCGCATGCTGCTCAATCATACCAATAACGGCTATGTCTTCCTGCAACGACAGTAAATATACAAGCCCACCAATCTCATTAAGAAGGTCCCGCTTAATAAGCTCATCTTGAACAGTAATAATATCAACACGCTTACTACTGCGAACCAATGCAATAAACGCTTCGAAAATATATTGATGCGCTGGACTATAAAAATCATGCGGAACAAGAAGCTCCGCAACTACACCAATGTGCGCATCGTTAAGCAATAACGAGCCCAACACCGCGCGCTCAGCATCATTATTAAAAGGTAAGTTTTTGCCCAGAACATGCTCAGAATCAACATGCTGCCGAGGATAATTATGCTGTTTTTTATACATGATGTTATAAAATTATTCTCCAACAATCTTAACTTTTACGGTCGGCCTCAATTGTGAGGAAAGTTTTATAACTACCTCGTGCACACCTTGTGATTTGATAGATTTATCAAACTCAACCTGACTTTTAGAAATAGAAACTCCCTTTTGAGCGAGAAGATCAACAATTTCATGAGCACTGATAGCACCATAAAGCTTGTTATTATCATGAAGCTTTTTTTTCAAAATAAGATCCAATGATCTTATTTTTTCAGCAAGCATCGAGGTCTTTGTGGCAATCACTTCGTTGCGTTTTTCGACAACCTTAATTCTATTGGCGAAAGACGATTCATTCTCAGCTGTTACAACAACGGCCAGTTTCCTAGGAAACAAAAAATTTGCCGCGTAACCATCAGAAACATTAATAATCTCTCCGGCAATGCCAACTTTTTCAACATCTTTAAGTAAAAAAACTTTCATACATCAATCCCGATAAAGCATTTTATATATATTTCATTGATAAGTGTAAAACAAATTAAAAAAATCTTCCAGAAGAACCCCTAATCTGTTACAGTATAGTTACACTCCTAAATAATCCAACTGCCAACAAATCCATTAATAAAAACAAATACCTATGAACATAATTTGGCAAGAATTTCTTAAAATCGTACGCGAAGAAGCTGGAAGCAGAGTTGTAGAAACATGGTTCAAGGCTGTTTCCCTATTAAAATGGGACGAACACAAAAAAACCGTGTATCTTATTGCGCCCAACAATTATGTTCAGCAATGGATCAAAAATCATTATCTAGAACTCATAAAAAAACATCTTGGACGCTTGCTTAACGAAAACACCATAACAATAGTATTTACCGAGTCTCTACAGCCAGCTATTATGAGTCCCGCAAGTGAACAGCCGGAAACACTCATCTATAAGCCAGCTCAATCACTTATGGTAAAGCAGCCGTATAGTAGCAACACGCATACAACTAGTCTCAAAACAATAAAACCTCGATCATTATCTATTAACTCTATCTATCTCTTTGATACATTTATTGTGGGACCAAATAACACCCTAGCATTTTCAGCTGCGCATGCTGTTGCAGAAAAACCGGGCAAATTATATAATCCACTTTTTATTTATGGCGCATCTGGTTTAGGCAAAACGCACCTATTGCACGCAATAGGCAATCACATACAAAAATCATTTAAAAAAATAAACATTCTCTACCAATCTGCCGATAGATTTGTTCATGAATTTATTAACGCGATACGATTTGATAAAATAAATCACTTCGAAGCAAAATACAAAGATCTTGATTTACTGTTGGTTGACGACATTCAATTTATTTCCAACAAAGAACAAACGCAGGAAGCTTTTTTTCATATTTTCAACATGCTCCATCAAGCGCAAAAACAAATCGTATTTACCAGCGACACATTGCCATGCGATATTGCCGGCCTGGCTGAGCGCATGAAATCACGCCTTGAAGGTGGCCTTATAGCCGACATACAAATTCCACAGTACGAAACAAAAATAGCGATTCTCAAACAAAAAGCAGAAAAAAATAACGAGTGCCTATCAGATGAAGTAGCGCATTACATAGCAACCTACCCCTTTTATAACATTAGGGAACTTGAAGGAGCACTTATTCGCATCAGCGCCTATGCATCATTAACGCATCAACCAATAACAAAAGATCTTGCGCATAAAGTGCTCATAAAAAAACAGGACGACAAAAAAAGTATCGATTTACAAAAAATCATGCACCATATCGCTCGCCATTTTAACTACACACAACAAGAACTAAAATCTGCAAAACGCAATAAAGATCTTGTCATGGCGCGCCACATCGCGATGTATTTCATGAAAAAACTCACGCATCATTCACTCAAAGAAATCAGCGCATTCTTAGACCGCTCTGACCACTCAACCGTCATCCACGCTTTTGACAAAATAGAAAGCTGCCGACAAGTCGACAACAATCTCTGCCAAACCCTCACGCAGATAGAAAAAGAAATAGTCACATAAATTACTAAGATTTCTTTTTCTTATACTCTGCCAATTCTTTTTCTACATCTTTTACTACGGCATTCATGCTTTTTATGCCAAGCTTTTTTAAATAATTTACATTTTCTTGCATAGAAAGCTCTTTATGGAGAGCAATAAGCATATCCGCATATAATTCACCAAATTTATCAAAGCTTAACTTTTCAGCAAAAGGCTTAAACAATGGGTGATGCTTTACAAAATAAGCGTTATTAATATTTCTAAACCAACATTCAATCAAGTACATGCATTTCAGTGAATTTTCTATGCCTTCTTTTTTTGTTTTTGGCGTATCTTCAGGATGCTCTTTTCCCCGCCTTTCTGTTTTTTCAAAATCTTTTTTATAGTCTGGTAATTGATCAATGTTATGTTTTTTTATCCATGATTCGATAGCTTTTCTTTCCCATAACTACTCATAAAGCCCCTGCACCTGGTCCGCATATTTTTCAGCCGATGCTTTTTCTTTTATTACAGGTAAGAATTCTTCAAATTCAGATATTTTCAATACAGGCTTACCTTCGATTACAAGAAGGACGTCATCAAATGGAATCATCATGTATTCTTTTTTATCGCTATTGCATCCGGCTAACATAAGAATCATCAGCACTATTATCACACTACTAGCTTTATTAATCTTCATTCGCATCTCCTATTTTAATAAAAATATATGCAAGCCGTTTTTATAGACGTGCAATTAAGCAGCATATTATGATCTCTGTATGCTATACAAAAAAAGAAAATATATCTTATTACTTGTATACTTCTGTTTTAGTTGGCAAGAGCTGCGCAATATGCAGGCTGCGCCGCTGGTCATTTCTGCATTACCGCAGATTACGCGCGTTATTATCGCCGCACTTGCCTACTATAAACTACACAATACGCCAACCCAATACCCACTACACGCACAACAAACTACCCACCCTTCTATCAACCCAAGTTGTAGCGCTGCGCCCACACTCACAAAAACACCAGAAATCTGTTTTAACACAGCAGTAAACAATTCTAGCAAAACTGCGCCAGCACCCTCTTATAACCCACAAACCATATTAGGCGGGTTGGTAAGCAGCATAAATTTTTCATCCCATATTAATAACCCACATCCCACGCATGCCCGTATGGGCACACCCTACTACGCACGCGTGAATATTAATACTGTTGATGCGTACGAACACAACCAACTGCGCATTAACCAGCAACAAACCCGCATCATACGCTTATACAAATCTGCTGGGCAATTAGATTATCTGCAGCAACAAGCAATCGACATATGCAATAACCTGTTATTACTCACAAGTTCTAGCGTAGATGGCATACAAGCGCGCCTTGCGCTACCACACCTTCGCCTTATATTACCCATTGACGACAACAACCTACATGATGCACAAGAAAAAATAGCCTATTTTGCTTGCCATAAAGACGGCAGCTTGCGAGCACAGCTTTCAGACAAACAAGCTTATTACATAGCACGCGCTATCATTAAATTTGTAGAAACAACATACGGCAAACAAGCGGCCGATTATTATCTTAATCAAGCGATTGCACATACTATTCCCGGCTTTGATTATGTTGCGCACCCACAAAAATACACCAACACCCTGCGTAAAAAAATATCACATATGACGCATGTTATCGCGCCCCGCCGCCGCATTTATCAAGACATTATACGCAATGCATTCAATCAAGATCTTCAACAAATTATACAACTCTGCGCCGAACAAAATTTCACCGCCGCCCATGCGCATGTTCAAAAATATTCAAAAAATCAGCCCCATCAATTTAACGTAGCGCAATCAATCTATCGGTATCATGCGCCACAGGCCCTCACCGCTGGAGGTGATCCAAAAAATCACAAAAGCAATGCGTTTTACAATAAAGAAATAGAACACGAGAACCAGAAAAGATTTTCTATTATCAAAAGATATGCGCAATTTCCTGATACAACAATATTAGACGGTCTTGATGATGAATCAATAACACTCGCACAAACATTACAAAAATATTACTCACAAGCTCTACAAGAAGACAATAAAGAAAAACAACAGGAAATAGAATCAATACTCGATACTCTACAAGAGATCGTTCATGGTTTTAGTGATGAAATTGCGCAGCAAGGCATAAGTGCAATACAAAATCTACCTCAGAATATGGCTGCCGGTTGCGTTCTTAATGCAGTCGCCACGGTAATTGCGCCGCAATTTTCTGTCATAGCGCGAATCGCTGTTAATAGCGGCATAATGCTTTCTCATGGTAAAAATTTTATTGAAGATATTATCATGCTGGGCTATGCAGCAATTAATCATCAACCATATCAAGTTGGCAGAGCTCTTGCTTATGCGACCATCGATGGCGGAGAAACGTTACGAGCATTCAATGGCTTGCACACACTTAAAAAAGCACATTATTCAGACAATTCTGGCCATAAAAATGGTGGTTCTTCAAAGCCTAAATCACAAAATACAAACCCCACAACCATTCAATGGACCAATCATAAGCACAAACATTCCCCTCAGAAAAACTTAAACTGGAAAGAAATAGTGCAGTATACAAAATATGGTGATGCAAAATATAAACATGAAGTAAATATTGAAGCTACAGAAAGATTTGCCTGGGAAAAGGGCGTGACAGTTAATAATGGCAAAACATGGAAAGTAATGAAATTTGATCATACCATTGGAGCAAAAAATGGCATTGAGACTCCCTATATGCGAGTAGAAATAAGTGCAAATACAATCCATGGACATCCAATTACACCAGCAGAATACAAGGATCTTACAAAATGAATCGATTTAATAGTGATTTTTTAAAAGATATTGACCTGAAAAAATATAAGGTCACCTACGATGATTTTTACATAGATCCTATACGATCTTTTGAACAGCAAAAATGGTCATTCAAAGAAGATATTTTGCAGTTGGAATTTGATGATTATACGATTGATGTTGGCTGGTATCCAGAATTTAACCCCAATGGATATTTTAAAATTAGAGTGATAAAAGATTATGATTGGGACAATCCGCTCTATAATAAAAAGACTCACAGCTTAAAAACAATGAAGAAGTACCTGCAAGAAGCTATAGATTTTACAAATAATATAACAATGGCTTAAAAAAATTTTTCAGTTTTTAATGCTCCTTAAAGTGACCAATAAGAATCTCAATAATTTTGAACAAGTGAATGACATGAAGAATGAGTCGATAAAAAACAATACTACTCAAAACCAAGATTTTTTATTTGAAGAAATTAACAAACTTTTTTCCAAAATAAAAATTTGTTTACATTATAAAGATGCAGATATTTATTTTGACCAGTTACTAGCAATACAAGAAATGCTGGGATCATTAGTATTTAAATATGATATAAAAATATTACCGTCTTTAAGAAAATTTGTAAGAGATTGTGAACGATTAGATGATGACGATGTACGCAAATGGCTTTTTAATGAGCTAAAAAGCAATCAATATTCTTTAAAATAAGCTCAAAGTCAGATACAACTATATCCAGCAGCTTATTATCAAGGACAGGCATGTATATACTGAAGCTAGGCAAAGTAAAACCAACTCTATGTTCTTACAAAGTAATATATTCAAATTTTCATAATTTAGACCTACTATTCTTATTTCTGGAAGACTTTGGGCATCCATCAGGATTAGAACACGTTAGTGATTTTTTACATGATTCATCTAAAGACTCATTGACAGGCAATTCCTGTACAGCTGATAAAACAAAAAAAAATACATTACGTATCTCTTTTTCATTTGATAATAATAATGATGATGACGATGCATATTTGGAAATCGAGCCTCATGCCTTACTCAAAATAATTGATTTATATATCAAAACTATAAAAATGTGCCCCAAAGAAATTATTATAACATTTAACAGTTCCCAAAATGATACAACTGTCGAGAGCATTCAATAGCCCTAAATGAGGTACATAAAGATAAAAAATGAATACAGCAATATGGACAAAATCAACAACAAATTCTTACTTTACAAAAAAATTATCAGACCTATCTGACTTATATGGCAAATTAGATTTGTTGAGAATTTTTTTGAATGATATTAATTCAATGGGCTGCGATTTTGATTTTTTTAAAAATATCATTTTAAAAGAACAAAGAATAACGCTCAATGTATGTTCATTAGATCATGAAAATAAAATGATACTAATTACGTATATTTATTCAAAAGGCCCAAACAATAAATTCTATATCCATGAACAGGAGCTCACAAAAGTTGTCAATGAATGGATGATTTTATCTGACAAAGAAGTTGAAGAAATCATGGCGACCGAAGATCATGGCATTTTTACGTTACAAGAAAATACTCAGGGTTAATACATGCATAAATGCGCAATTCTCCCAGAAGTTGCTCAACTGATACAAGAAAGCAGTGAAAAGAATTCGTGTGCACCTTTGGAAAAAGCCGAAAAAATAATCGAAAATTATCTTAAAGATAATCAGCACGATACAGACATGTGGTTTAACCTAGCCCTTGTAGTCAACAAGACACCCCTTGCAGATTTCTTGGAAACAATCGATTGCGTAAAAATGATTCTTTCATATGATCCGCAGAATGCGTATGCCGCGCTCCTACTCACCGCCATGAAAAAGCATCATATGGCTGTCGATGATGAATGTCTAAAAATATTAAATGCAATTAAAACAAACGATCTTGAATTATTAGCTATGATAGAATTTGCCAAATCATGGTGTTATGAATTTAATAACAACGATAATTATTGGAAACATATCAAAATATCCATTGATTTGTGGAAAAAACACACTGCACATTTTTTATCAAACATTTCATGCAATAATAAAGAACAAAATCTTAGCGAACGAATAAAAGCTAATTTATACGTTATTTGTGACAATATAACGTATCCCTATGACCCACTAAGTGTCGAATATTTCTTAACCGAGTTCATAAGAATCCCCATCAATAAGTTTTTATAAATGCATAATTACAAAACTTCCCAATCAACATTATTATGATAAGCTATTCACCCATGTAACAACAAAGCGCAGGAGATGGGATATGCAACACGCAATTATCAAAAAAGCTTTTTACTTTATGAGGCATGGCACTACCGAATGGAATATTAAAAAAATTTGCCAAGGGCAAGCAGACGTTCCACTACATGCCATAGGCGTAGAAGAAGCTCATAACGCCATCATCACTCAGCATGACATAACCGATGTTTTCTATAGCCCCTTACAAAGAACAGTTGAAACAACAAGAATTGTGACACAGCATATGACCTGTCCAAAAAGGGAGATGATCGATATTAAAGCACGACATTTTGGAGACTTAGAAGGCAAACCGTGGGTAATAAGTAGCGAAGAACTTGCCAAAACATATAAAACATTTGAACCGACTAACGGAGAGCTGTGGCTGCAATTTTCTACCAGAGTATTACAAGGCATCAATGCCGGACTTGCTCGCAGCGAATGCCCGCTTTTCATTGCGCACAGCGAAGTATTCAGAGCCATCGTAGATGCATTAGACATTGAATACTGCTCTATTAATAATTGCGACTTAATAAAGTTTATTCCAACGAATACCCTGAATAACAGCTGGAAAGCGATACACCATAAGAAGGATTTTGAATAGCAGGTTGATACTCATCAATAAGTCTTTGTATCCGATCTAACGTTGCTAAAGCATATCCTCCTTCGTCATCAAACTGGATCGATATATTTTTTTCAGCATGCAAACGAGATTAAGTTAAGACCTATATTATTTTTTTGATTTTTTATCAAAGCTATAGAGAGCTGAGTATAGCAAATCATATTCATTTTCTATTTCCTCGGCATTCAGATTAATTTCTTTTGCTACCCCTATCATATGATGATGAAAAAACCAACTATCGTTTGGAATTTTAGGTTTGATTTGATGGCAATAGTCATTAAGCGCCTTGTTAGTTCTATCAATTTCACTCGATCTGTTTTTATAAATATTCATACAATAAAAGCGCGTATTTAATGCTTTGCAATGGCGCGCCAACTCGTTATGTGGACTATCTGTTGCAGAAAGGCATGCCTGTCTAACTTTGCTATTAACGGTCAGAATGGACAGATGTTTAGTTTCAATTTTTCTATAACTTTGTTTTTGCTGTGCGAACGACGTAGAGTTGGTTTCTTCACTATTGGATAACAACGTCGAACTTACACTTATTATAATTACAAGAATTATTGTTTTTATCATATCAGTTACCTCAATTTTGAAAATTATTTTATGTTTTTTGCGACCACTAAAAATTCTAAAACAAGCATTAAGTAAAATCAATCCTTATACACGTGCGGAACAAATTAGTTAGCACATTGCAATATCGGGAATTGGACATTTGTGAACGGCGCGGCGATCGCGCTTGCTGCGCCCATAACAATCTTTCAAAAATTTTCGTGTTAACTTACAATACCACGAAAAGTAACTATCGAACGCAAGTTTATCTTTAAGCCCAACCATCGTGGGAAAATGTTCCGTATCAACAAGCACAATCTTTTTTGTGTCATATTCGATCATAAAATTATCAATGTGCGGATCAACCCTATTACCTAAAAATTGCGACAACTGTATTCCCAACCTACGATTTGCTTTATTAATAAGTCGTAACGATCCGTCACTTTTAATCTCATCACATACTATAGCGTACACGGATGGCAATGAAATTTTTTGATAATCACAGGCTCCAATATTTTTCCCCTCTATCGTAAACCAACGATTATTGACCGGTTGCCAAAACCACTTTCTTGGCGTATCAATATGCTCTGACCAATAAGGATCACTTTTTATATGACAACGAATAATTTCCAAATTTTTAACACGCGTAAAGCCGGACATATAACGATTAATACCACCACCCATGATAAAAAAAAACACCGGCTCAATGCCTTTGGAAAATGGCTGCACAAATGATGATGGAGATTCTATAAAAAGTTTTACCACGAAAGGATATTTCTTAAATTTCAAAACAATAAGGCCGCAATTAAGCTCAAAATTAAAATCACGGCGCTTTAATATAATAAAATCATCAAACGTTGCCCGAGTTACTCGATTTTTTTCTAAATCTTTAATCAATTTTTCAAGAAGATCTTTTAAAACAGAACCTGCAACCATTTCATGATTTTTATTACGAAATGCAATGGTGGCATCTGGCAACATATGATCCAAAAAAAAATCTTTTTCAAATTTTTTAAAAAGAGCAACTTCTTCTAAATGAGAACTTTTCAAAACATACCGCTCATACCCATCAACCCAGGAAACAGTAATTTCTGGTAAAAACATATCAATCGGTCGATGCGGACTCCGACCCATTAGCTCAAAACATACAGAAAAAAATAAACATATCATATGCTTCAGATACATACCCCTACTCTCCTCAACTAATTTTGATATATACTACCCAAACAAATAAAAATCAAGATTGATTTTTATTTGTTTTCTTTGTTAGTATTGAAAAGGGCGGGATGTTTTAAACCAAAAAGGGTTGAGTAATGAAAAAAAACACTATATCTCATCGCCATAACCAATTATTGCAATGCCTAACATGCCTGCCAAGAAGAATGCTATCTGTTCATGGTAATGAAAATACCACAGAATTTGTTCTTCATGATCTTTGCAATAAAGATTGCTTAAACATAAAAAAGGCTGCCTATTTTGTAGATAATCCAGATTTCAACTGCTTCAAAGGAGTTGCAGGATTTAACGAAGCTGAATCATATCCAGACAACAAAAGCTGGGACAAACCAGAACATTTTACACAATTTATGAAACAATGCCCCTTCAACCAATCAGTGAGAAATATCAATGGCACCAGCCCACACCTAACAGCAACCGACAAACAAGAGTTCATGAATAATCTTGCTCAGAAACTATCATTCTCACAACCACACTATTTTACCTGGGATATGAAACATAACAATCATGGCATGCTTATTTTTGAATCTAATAACCCTGAAGAAGAGATAGAAGAAGATTTTGTACAAACATTCTGCATTTTAGGTTTTTGCCCTATTTTTTAAGAAAACTCTTGAAAATAGCCCTTATTTTATGCTACTTTTGTAGATATAAACACTATTAGCAATAAAATAAAAGGGGCGGGTAATTATATGAAATTACAAAAAAAACAGGCTAAAAAGCACTCAAAAAAAGAACATCTTCAGGATCACGAAAAAAATGATAATTTTGCCGATCATAATACTCGTGACAAGAAGATACAAGAGCAAAAACTGACCAAGGGTAAATTTTTCGGTAAAAGATGGTTTCCTTTCGGAAATGGCTAATACTCTATACCTGTAATAAAGCCTCTAAACCTGGCATCGGCGATTTACCGATATAGGCAAGTGTTGAGCCACCGCCTGTGGAGCAGTAACTTACCGTATTTTGCAAGCCAAAATGAGCAAGTGCCGCAACAGAATCCCCGCCTGATACGATTGAGCGCGGCGCGTCCTGCATGGCAATAAATATTTTTTTGAGCGGTTCAAGCGTTTCTTGACGGGCAATGTCGCCCACCATTCCATTATAAAACACTGTTTTTGCCTGTCGTATATACGCAACAAATAATGCACACGTACGGGGGCCTATAGTTATTGGACGCATATCGGCGTCAAATATATAATCTTCTGGTAAAACAATGGCAATGTTTTTTTGTTGCGCGGCATGCATAATTACTTCAGCTTCTTCCGAAACAGCCGGACACAGTAACAATGTTGATACGTTACCCTGCATAATCAAATTTTTTATATACACTATTTTTTCTTGCCCTTTACCGCCACCGATAATAACTACAAAAGGCTGTTCTGGCTTATCTCTTAAAGATTCAAGAGCTGCAAGTTCTTGCCCAACAAGAAGACCAAATACTTTTTTTTCCGGTGCAAAAAATTGAGGCACGAGTGTTAATGAGCTATCACTACGATGCAAGGCTCCCCAAGCGTCATTTACATAATATTCTATTGTATTAACAAGCAGTTGCGCAAAATGATAATCACCCGAACGCTCACCGGCATAAAATCTCAAATTTTCTAACATAAGTAATGTACGGCCATCCTGTCTCACCAATGGGTAATTGCCAATTTCTGTAACAAAATGAACAGTATAGGAACGATCTCTGAACCACTGGGCAACAATATCCATAGAATAAGCAGCATCATAGCCGTGAGGCCTTCCGCGATGGGACGCGATGACGGGAACTGCATTACGTTTCAGCAAATAGTCTATAGTTGGCAACAAGCGTGTTATACGAAAATCATTAATAATTTTTTTATCAGCTACAGGAACGTTAAGATCTGCACGTACAAATACAAGTTTATTTGCAATAATATCATGCTCAAACATTTAGATCTCCTGCTTAAAAATATCCGCTATTGAAATAGTCCTAATTCTACGCAGGGGCAATACTACTGCTATAAACCCAACAACAATAATAGTCGTAAAAATCAAGACAACATCCCCCATATCAATATGAGCAGGAACATAACTTACATAATAAATATCGGGCAATGCAATAAGTTTATACGTATCAATTAAATAGCTCACCATCCAGGCCACTGCAACACCAACAACACTAGAAATAATGCAAATCCCCATGCCAATCATCATAAATACCGCATGAATATCGTTATCCGCCATACCCATACTCTTAAGAATAGCTATATCAATTTTCTTGTACGTAACGTACATAAAAAGTAACGCGACAATAGTCATGCTCGCAATTAACATAATTAATACGAGAATAATAAACATGGCATATTTTTCCAAAACAAGTGCCGCCAAAAGCGCTGGGTATAAGTCTTTCCATGAAAAAACATTCAAATCAGTACGTTGTTTCAAGAAATCAATAACACGAACGGCGTCAGCACCCTTTTTAAGCTTAATTCCACACGTGCTTACGCCCGCTTCTGGGAACATGCGCTTAAACAGATCGAATGAACAATAGATTAATCGAGCATCAAGCTCTTCTATTCCTGTTGTAAAAATGCCCCCAATAGCACTATTAATTTTTTCAAAATTTTTACCGGTTTCACTATCAGATGGATGATACATAATCGTTACAACATCATGCTCTCCAACCCCGAGCTCCTGTGCCTGCAATTTACCGATAAGAATGCGATTATCTTGTAATAAACTTTCAAATGATACCGCTGATTGCTTATGCATAATCATATTTTTTAAATCTGTAACATGCATTTCCGATGACGGATCAATTGCCGTCACAAGACATGGAGAAGAAATGTCTTGCACTTCTGATTGTAAAAGAGCATGAGCTGTCGCATACGGAGTTATTGCTTGAATAGATTCACCAAATTCTTGCAGAGCCATGGTCGACAATTTTGCAAAATCTATTTCAACTGATGCTGGCGCACGAATAGTAATATCAGGATGAATGCCCTGCATTCTTCGCTGCGTTTCATATTCAAACCCATTCATGATTGCCATAATTAACGCGAGTGCACCACTTGCCACAAAGATACTCACGCAGCACATTATTATCATGAGCGAGATGGTCTTCTCCTGAGCTCGTAACCGCAAAAAAGAAATAGCTAATAACAGAGAAACTTTTTTCATTATATGTTATTCGTATTGGTGATTATGTAGTGTATATATAGACATAGTATATAGAAGTCACAAAAAATATAGTAGGGATTGCCCATGAAAAACATTACTCTTGCCATAGGATCTGATCATAGAGGTTTTCTTCTCAAAAATTTTTTATTACAACAAGGGCATTTTGAAAATTATACAATTACCTGGATTGATTATGGGTGCACTTCACTCGAACGAACAGATTACCCAATTTATGCCAAAAAAGTATGCGAAGCTATAATTTCTCAAACAGCAGACTTAGGCATTTTACTATGCGGCAATGGCGTTGGAATGACCATTGCCGCAAATCGTTATAAAAAAATATACGCTGCTCTTGTATGGAACTCGTTGATTGCTGTCACATCGAAAGAAGATGACAACAGCAATATTATCTGCATGCCCAGCGACTACATCACGGAGCATGAGGCATGCACGATCATACATGCCTGGCTCAACGCATCGTTCAAACAAGGCCGATATTTAGAAAGGCTCAAGCTCATCGATTAATTAACGCTATAATTACCAAAGGTAATATCAACTGATAATTGTTGCAATTTTTCGATATTTTTTTGCAAGAAAGTTTTTATTTCTTGAGAACATATGCTCACAATATCCCACGCTTCGCGCATTTTTTCTTCTTTCATTTTTTTAGTCAGTGAATCAACTGACGCACCATTACAAGCAATAGCGAAAGCAATGTCAAATGCGCGTTGCTTACCTTTTTGTAAAACATCATAAGAATATGTTCTGATAACAAGTTCTTGAGCAACAGAAGCCGCGCAAGCAATTTTACACTGCGCAAAAAGCATATCACGGGTTACTACTTTTTGTTCATCATGTTCATTATACGTAAAAATTTTATACGTCGTATCATCTATACCAGCCCATATAACTTTTTTGCCCGCAGCTTCACATGCAAGCAACTCACCCGCACATGCACTGGCAAGAAAAATGATATCTTCTTGTGAGATATCAGACTTACAACCGGACAAATGACGTACTGTTCGGTTAATTATTTTTTCAACGTGATCTTTAGAAAATGGTTCATGTGATGCTTGTGCCAACTGCGCCGCATCTTTTAACAATGTATATATATCTAATTCTGTTAAACCCGATGTTGCTCCTGCGATATAATCACACAAAACATCATCATGCATTTTTTTAGTATTTTTTAGCAGCTCTTGTATAAGAGACAAGCGCTGTGTATACGACAATTTTTTTGCGGGAAAATGGCACACACCAGAACAATGCATAGCCGAATCTTTTTTTGCCACCAGCTTTCCGCAATACGCATATATATCTTGAACGTCACGCTTTATAAACGGCAACAACAACGTCATGGGTGATATTTTGAATAATGTGTCTTCAAAATCAATTTTTACTATACCTTCAGCATATTTTAACGGCGTAGCAATAAGCCCATCATTAAATTTTGTCTTTTTCTTGCCTAATGCAACAATAACGGCACTTTCATCATCGCTCGGCTTAGGAAACTCTTTATTCTTGACGCCACCAATTACTGAACGAATTTTTTTAGCAGTAGTTTTAAGACCAGGAATAGATATTTTTTCTACGTCTTCATCGGTTTTAATATAAATCCAGTACGTAAAAGCAGCCGCGTAGGGCAATGCTCTTTTGACAACAGCATCAACATGATAATCATGCAGCACGTTGCGTGCGTCAGAAAAATATCTCGCGAGCATGTTAGGTTGCTGATTAACAGAATCATTAACAAGCTCAACACGCCTATTGATATACATCAACATGTCGTATGCTATAGGCAATGTCATAACGCCCGTACCGTCTATACGTACATTTTCAAGAGACTCAACAAAAAGCGTGCCGCGCCCATCAACACTTTTTGCAACAGCTTCTACAACGCAATACGCACAATTAACAAAATAGAAAAGAGATTTTTCATCATATTCATCACGCACATTCTCAAAAACATCCGTAAGCACCGTCCGCATCATAGCAAGATGACACTTGGCACAATCATGAACCACATCAGAAACAGCTACCTTTGCTATCACATTGTGCAGTAATGCATCAATAGAACGAGCTTGCCTTTCAGCAAGCTCGACAACATCCTCAAATTCATAATTTTCTACGGCAAAACAAGGTACCGCAAATAAAACAGTCATAAGCACAGAAGAAAGTAATTTCATAAAAGCTCCTCATAAATTTAAAATTATGAAGAACATGATACTGTGCTTATTTCCGATGGTCAATAGATATTACGCAATAAGCGCTTTAATCTCATCAACACGCAACATCGTCTTTTCTTCCAGCGCTACAACAATACGCTTAAGCACTTCTTTTTTCTGTGTGAAAAGCTTAATCATATCGCGTTCACACGCACGCACCATTTCTAGTGCCTGATCTTTAATAATATCTTTTTGTTTATCAGAAAGATCCGCAAAATTAAGACCCTGTAGCAAAATATTTTGCGCAAGCAACAATGCCCGTTGCCTATCTTTTTTCTTATATGCAGAAACAGAACCATTAAGCACCTGCTGCGCAGCAAAACCTGCTACCAATATTTTGCACAGATTTTTCTTCTCTTCTATAGTTTCCGCAGCAACTACTTCATAGTTTTTCCACGTGAAGATCGCGCCAAATCTCGGCTTATACTGTCTTTTAATATCTTTATTTTCTGTCTTTACCTGCCAATCATACACTTCACGCGGTGCAGTTGTATATCCCTGAAGAGTGACCGACTCTAAATTAACTGACGTTGCAAAAAGTGAATAAGCCAGTGCCTTACCACCCTGATATGTAGCAACAATATTTTTTTCCACATCCATTACAGGAACATCTTTTTTAAGCTTTCTCACCACTTCATTAAGTGCTTGGTACAGATGTTCAAAGGTAACGCCTTCGCCCTGATTTTTTGCCACAAATGCAGCACGCTCAAACAATTTATTAAGAGAGCTAAATGAGCAACCTTCTGTTAAATGCGCAAGAAGCTCAAAATCAATCCCAGTAGTGTTGATAGCTGATTTTTTACACAATTCTTCAAGCAAGTTTCTTCGCTGTTCAAATGTCGGATTATGAAATTGAACTACTTCAAATCTTCCATCACGCATTAATGCAGGATCAAGAAGATCTGGCCTGTTCGTTGCACCCAGAATAAATATTTGATGATCGGGATCATTGTCTTTATCAAGCTTATCAAGCTCCATGAGAAACTCTGATAGTCGCTTGGTATTACCCTGTACTTGTAATTGAAGCAAGTGAAATTCATCAATATATACAACACATGGCGCATTAAAACGTGCATAATACATAATAAATTCAACAGGATTTTCTTGACCTTGTAGCATAAAGTGAGAAATTTCTAAAAACTTAACTTTCTTCTGTTCATTATTTTCAGAAATTTCATTTACTGACCCGGCAAATGCCTTCGCAAAAAAGCTTTTACCCGTACCTGATGGACCCGTTAACAACAAAGCCTTATTCATTTTCATGCCGGAAAACACAAACTTTTTAGGATCCATAACAAAGGTCAAAATATTATTAAATTTATTGAGCTGACTATCAAACCCTTTAAAAAAGCCGTCTTTCAAGGTTACATCATCTATAACACGCCCAACAACTCCGTCATACCCTAACGGCGCGCCTTTTAAAAAGCTATGCACTTTATTTTGAGCACGTGTTAATTTTTCGCTAATTTGCGGCCACGGCCAATATTTATTTGATTGATGCCATACATCTTGAGCTTTTAAATACGCTAACCATGCAGATCCTGCGAGAACCAAACGATCAAAATTACCACCTAATTCTGATGCAAAATATTTATGCGGATCAACAGGTTCTAATACTTTAATTTTAACAGGCTCTTTATTAATTATTTCATCAACATAATTGCCATCGAACATCATATACGGCTTCTTGCTAACGACCTTACTAAAAGTATCGATCATAGTGTCTTGCGCGCCACCAAGACCAACGGTTTCTAAAGCAGAACGTGGGGTTACATAGAGTAATGTAGCGGCGCCAAAACCAACAAGAGCGGCATTGCCAACCCAAGAGCCAAATTTATACCGACTATTAAGAGAGCTTACCGTGTTAAACGTTTTGTTAATAAAATTTTGACCAATACCATTAGCAGCATTTTGAAGCTCGCCCAATGCTCTATCAACATGCCCAATATACTCAAACATCATTTCTTCCGAAATTTCATCAGGAACATAGCGCGCCTTAAGCGTTTCTCGAGACATATCAGGCAGCTCGTTCAAATTTGATGCAATAACAAACGTCAGTCGTTGGGCAAATTGCTTAGTTTCAGCAAAAATTTCTACAAGCTTCACGTCTGTTAAGGGCGAATACGGGGAATTTTTGATTTCGGTTAATACCTCAGAACAATGCTTAAGCCATGCACGAGCAGCTTGTCCATCTTGCGGCTTAAGTTTATTATTATTGATTAATTGCGCACAGTGTTGAACAATCGCCTGAGTCTGATCCAATTTTTGCATAGCAATAGCGTACAGTTCATTAAGCCGTGATGTCGTAGAAAGAAGCTCAGTACTTGAAGCACCAGCTTTCTCAGCGCTCAGAGCCAGTGAAAACGTGCCGCTTATAGCAAAAAAGAGAGCAATGCTCATATATTTACGTAAAAAAATCATATAAAACCCCACAGAAATAATATTTCAAAAAAAATAATTTATACTCATAGTACTTATGACTTGATAAAGTATAGTATAAATTATTAAGCTAATTTGTCAAAAAAAATAATCTGTCTATTCAAATTGAAATAATACAGGGTGAGATCTCACAATAGTTGTATAAGAAGATGTTCTTAGTTATAATCGTGTAAAAAGATACACATTTTTACCCAAATGGCATTACTATGTATAATAAAAACATTATTTTAACAGCACTGATCGCATGCACTACTCTTATCATTGGCTATATTGGTATAACCATACATCGCAGGCAATCGGGGCATACTTCTACCCCGGCACATTATTCCCTCAAAACATTGGCTACCCATAACAACATTATTCCCCTTGCAATTATAGGTTCCGGCCCCGCAGGATTATCGGCAGCCCTCTACGGAGCACGCGGAAAGATCCATACCATCGTATTTGAAGGCAAACAACCTGGTGGTCAGCTCACGACTACATCATACGTCGAAAACTGGCCTGGAATCTCAAAAACCCTCGGAACCGACATTATTAAAGGGTTGCGCAAGCAGGCTCAAGAATGCGGCGCTTTATGCGTACCGGAGACCATCAAACAGGTAAATTTTTCAAGCTGGCCATTTGTCCTCACCCTAGAAGACAAGAGCACCGTACATGCAGCCACTGTTGTTATTGCAACGGGAGCAACGCCAAAAAAACTCGGGGTTCCTGGAGAACAAGAATACTGGGGTAAAGGAGTAACAACCTGCGCTATTTGCGACGCACCGTTCTTCAAAAACAACAATGTCATCGTTGTCGGCGGCGGAGACTCTGCCATAGAAGAAGCCCTTCAACTTGCCCCATATGTCAAACAAGCCACAATCTTTGTCAGATCATCGCAGATGCGAGCATCTGCTGCTATGCAAGAACATCTTAAAGATGCTGCCAATATCAACATACGATATAACGTTAAAATAACCGCCATAAAAGGTGACGATAAATTTGTCCATAGCGTAGATATAGAAGAGAATGGCACAGCATCAACGATGCCGATCGATGGCGTATTTTTAGCAATCGGACATGAACCTAATACAACGCTCTTCACGCCATATATAGCCGTTGATACCAATGGGTACATTACACTGAGCACCGCAACACAAGCAACATCGATTCCTGGTATTTTTGCAGCCGGAGACGTTGCAGATCATCGCTATCGACAAGCGGGCGTTGCCAGCGGAGATGGTATTAAAGCGGCCCTTGATGCAAGCGAATTCTTGCGCGCTTTGGGATATAATGCTGATTTTGAAAAAGAGTATCTCAATAAATTTTACACACCACTCAGTCTTAATACCAAAAAATTACAAAAAATAGGTACTAACGATGAATTCACCAAAGAAGTCACAGAATCACCGCTGCCGGTCGTTTTAGATTTTTATACCGACTACTGCCCTTCTTGCCTACAAATGCTCCCCACCGTGGAAGCTATCGCGCAAGAGCTTGAGGGCAAGATAAAATTTCTTAAAGTAAACGCGCTCGAATTTAATGAACTTGCGGAAAAGCTTGAGGTCCCGACCGTTCCAACATTAGTCGTTATGAGCAAAGGGGCCATTGTAGGCAGAACGCATGATGTTATGAATAAACAAGAATTATTACACTTCGTGAATCAATTTATACAAGCATAATTAACAATATTATTTCAATTTGAATAACAAATAAGTTATACTCGGGGTAAGAGATATTTTTTGATTACCCTGAGGGCTTATGAAAAACATAGCTTATATATATATAATTATTCAGGTCTGCGCGCTGCATGCACAACCAGAGCAATGGACGCATCAGGATTATCTAAAATACAGATCTAACCCTCAAGTAAAGGCTTTTTTAGATACTATTGCTTACGCAGAGGGCACGCTTAACGAACATGGGTATAATGCACGATACCCCGGCCTCTCTTTTGCGTCATTTAAGGATCATCCCAGAATCGTTAGTTGTGCGCCGTACAAAGGCAAAGATCTGTGCGCCACGGCAGCAGGCCGCTATATGATTTTAGCAAGAACCTGGGATAGAATAGCCCCTATTATTAAGGCAACACATTTTAGCCCCCTTAATCAAGACAAGGCGGCGCTAGAACTTATTCGAGAAGCTCATGCACTTCAAGATATTATTCGGGGGAATTTTAATAGAGCGGTTCAAAAACTTAATAAAATATGGGCGACGTTCCCCGGAGCTCCCTATGGGCAGCCAACAAAAGCACTCAGCGATCTCAAAAAAATCTATTACAATCGACTCAAACAGTATTTGCCATAATTTTTATTGCAAATAAGAATTTATTTTTTGTACAATTAATAGTGTAAATATTCTCAAAAAAAATTATCATCGAGCTAACATTATGCTACGCACCCTATTAACAGCATTTATTATTATCACGTACACAACACTACAGGGACATGTAATACTTCCTAATTTTACTCTTGCCGCTCAAAAAACAGATATTAATCAAGAAAACAGCAAGTCGACCAGCAAATATATTAAGGGGATAGAAAAACATATTACATTTACAGCGCACAAAGACGGTAATAGCACATCAACCATATTACGCAATGGCATATTGATCATTAAGCCAGGAGCAAAAGCTACCATTCTTATGTGTCATGGCTTTATGTGTGATAAAACAGACACGCAATTTTTAAGAAATATATTTGAACAATACAATACCATGACCTTTGATTTTAGAGGGCACGGTGAAAACACGCAAGGGCAATGTTGTTCCTTAGGCAGAGATGAAGCCTATGACGTTATAGGCGCCGTGCGCTTTATAAAATCACAACCAGGATTAACGCACCTACCGCTCATCGTATATGGATTTTCTATGGGATCAGCCGCTTCTATACGAGCGCAATCATTAGACAAAACGTTATTTGATGGAGCGATTTTAGATTGCCCCTTTGACTCGACTGAAAATGTACTTGCCCGCAGCATAGAAAAGTTAAAAATATCATTTTTTGGCCACGAAATAACATTACCGGCACGCGTACAATCATTTTTTCATAAATATGCATACAACCACTACGTTCAATCCATGTTGAAATTTTTATTAAAGGCTGTCGCGCATATGGATGCAACACCCATCAATACGTGTATCAAGCACGTTGACCCACATGAAGATATCAAAAAAATCACCGTCCCCGTTTTAATTATCGGATGTATTAATGATGACAAAGTCCCCCAGGAGGCTGTTGAATCTGTTTATGCGGGAGCTGCTGGCTATAAAAGGTTATGGATAACTAACGGACGCCATCATTTTGATTCCTACTTTTTTAACCCAGAAAAATATACCTACAAAGTTCAAAAATTTATAGAAAATATTATTACCAAACAATATCAACAAAAAATTCAACAAAAAATCCTCAAAGACCCTAACTTGTCAGGAACGGCATGAAAAAAATAATAAAAATACTCTATATCCTATGCGCGCTTGCTCTCCCGACACACATTTTCGCAAAAAAATGCTGTAAAAAAGAACAAAAAAAACGTACTGACTGCTTGTATATACGACCACATCACGTCTATCAAAGCAATTACTTCGGGCAACGATTTCCTGGATATTATGATCCATTTTGGTATTCATGGCCTGGATATTATGAGCATGGATATCCATATTATGGCAGAGGCGGCGTTGGATTTGGATTTGCCGTAGGCGTATAATTTTTAATTATCATAATGTATGCTAAAATAAACCGCATAAACATATTATTATAAGGGAAAGCACATACTATTATGATAACTATAAAAATTTCGGCAAAGCCGTTATACGACATAGACACTCAGGGATATATTATTCCTCGCGAGCACAATTTTGACAGTACACATGACAAGCTCATTCAATCACTCAAAACTTTTTTTCCACCGCTCGAAGAAGTACTTTCTCAGCGAGGATTTACCGGCGCTGCAGGAGCAACCTGTGCACTCGCCATTAATCACAACAATAGACCTGTTTATCTTATATTTGTTGGATTAGGCTCTTCAAAAAAATCACATGAAGACAAAATTGAACAGTATCGGAGGGCCCTTGGCCAGGCACAACGCGCTGCAGAGGGTCTTAAAATAACAGAACTAGCACTCGACATGCCCGATAGTCATTGGTTTAATATTACCAATTACACACTGGCCAAAGAAACCATTATTACGCTTACTATGGCAAGCTACCATTTTGATGAGTTTATCACCGATGAGTCACGCAAGCTTCCGGAAAATTATACGGTAACACTCGTAGCTCCAGAACTACTGCATGATGAAATTAAAATCGGTATAGAACACGGAACGCGCATTGGATTTGCAGTTAATCAGGCCCGCTATTGGTGTGACCTGCCGCCGGTCGTTTTAACACCAACTGCACTCGCCAATCATGCTGCACGTGTAGCAAAAGCACACAATCTCAAGATCACCATTTTTACTGAAGATGAAATTATTAAACAAGGCATGGGCGGCATAGAAGCTGTTGCAAAAGGCTCTGACCAAGAAGCCCGCATGGTTGTTATAGAATACACAACTGATCATCCTAACGCGCCAACCATTGGTCTTGTGGGCAAAGGGATAACCTTCGACTCAGGCGGTTTAAGCATTAAGCCTGCAGCTGGTATGGAAACCATGAAAGATGACATGGCCGGTGCCGCAGCTGTCATATCAACTATGGAAGCCCTTGCGCACTTAAAGCCTCAAGTTAATATTATAGCCGTTGCCCCTATTACCGAAAACTTAATAAGTGGGCATGCTACCAAACCTGGCGATATTATACGCTTTTATAATGGCAAAACAGCAGAAGTTAAAAATACCGATGCCGAAGGTCGACTTATTTTGGCCGACGCTTTATCGTATGCAGTTAAGCATTATAAACTCGATGCCATCATTAATATTGCAACCTTAACTGGTTCATGCGCGTACGCGCTTGGCCCTTTCTTTGCGGGACTCATGAGTCAGCATCCAGATTTGGCACATAAGCTCTTGGAATCATCACGTCGCTCTGGAGATCGTCTCTGGGAATTGCCGTTCCATGATGATTATAAGATTGCTGTAAGATCTGACGTTGCTGATTTGTGCAATCAGGGCAGCAACAAATATCGTGCTGGCGCTATCACTGCAGGATTTTTCTTGCAGAATTTTGTTGGTGATGTGCCTTGGGCCCATCTTGACGTTGCCGGCACTTCATTTGACGTACCTGATAGAAGCTACTTCCGCCACGGCGCAACCGGTTTTGGCGTCCGCTTATTTATCGATTTAGTTATGAATTGGAACGCATAACACTCTAAACATGTAATTAGATTATTATCAGGGAGAGCACACGCTCTCCCTTCTGTGTATCTTTTATTTAAAAAACAAGCTATCTGAAAAACTTTATATATATTAAAATATATATGCGTTAAAAATATTTTTTCAAAATATCAACATAGACACACATCATGAATTCTATAAGAAAAAAAAGCATTACACTCTTAGTAACGTTATCGATCACCTTACCAAATTATGCCGCCAGCGACTTTTTTAGCAGCTGGGCATCAAGTCTTTACACAAACCTTTATCAACCAGTTTCTATGGACTCCCATACGCTTGGAACATTTATTGATATATGCATCATTGGAATACCAGTAGTCATTAGCATCCCGCTCATAGGATGCGTAATTTGGCAACATCGTAGGATAAATAAGTTAGACAAAGCGTTGCAAGAGCAAAATAAAATACAATCTACCATACTTGAAACTAATACAGAGATAATCGCAACGCTCAAATCATTCAAGGAAAACATAGACCCAATTGATACTTTTGAACACAGCGACACTTCCACTATGTTTCAAGAATTAAGAAAACAACGCCTTGCCGATGATCAAGATTTTGAAACTAAAATGAAAGAGCTTCTGGCTACAAGTAATAGCTCTAGCAAAAAATTAATCGCATTAGAAGAAAATCATAAAAAATTAGAATTACAGCTTAATACGTCGACATCATATTTTCATCAAGAATCAAATAACGCCAAAAAAATTTATAACGGCCTTATCATCCCAAGCTTAGACATAGTAGAGCAGTTAACTGAGCGTTGCAACGCTATCGAGCAATATTGCGAAAACTTCAATAAACAATTAAAAATTATTGAAAAAACTTTAATAAACGAGCAAGAAGCATTACGTACAATGCAAAAAATACTAAAACTGACGTAGTGAACAAGTCATAATTTTTAAAATATTTTTACAAAAAACGAATTATATATCATGAAACTATTATCTTTTGCAAAATACAAATACTTATCACTGCTTCTTACAATCCCATGCTATTCGATGGATTATAGCAATAAATTACATGAAATAATAACAAGAATATCACCAATAATCGCTGTAGAATTGATAAGTTTCTATATATTACCATATGCTCTTCAGCATTTTACTCCTATAAAAAATAAGCTATTTTCAATGAGCACTCCGTCGACAAACAACAACTCAGATCCACAAGAAGATAAAAAAATTTTAGAAAATTTTATACAGGAATTGAGTCCAATACTTCCTATTCCCATTGAGAAGATCACCATACAACCAATCGATGATCCGATGAATAGTAAGTGTCAAACATTAGCGAATGATACCGCAATACTTTATTTATCCCCGCTAAGCACAAAAAACGATAACGATTTTGTCATATATCATGAAATTGGGCATCTAAGAAAAAATTTTGCTAATTTAGAAGCGACCCGCAGATTTAAAAAATACAAAGATAGACAATATCGCATACGCATGAACCTTTTGGGCATCAGCGCAAGCCTACTGTTTCTTGACAAACCCATGCTATCATGCGCCACAACATTACTAGCATTTTATATAAAATACGCTCACGCACATGCTAATCAGTTATTAGAAATTGATGCAGATTTATTTGCCTGCTCGCATGTACTAAACTTAAAAGATGGGCAGCAAAAAATACAAAATTGTTGCAATATGTTAAAAAAACCTCTCGAAATAGGACCGGTAAGCCATCCGCCATGTGACTATCGTATTAAATATATACAAGAACATACAAACAACCCTACCCACATTCCACAACCAAAAATTACCTTAAAGGCTTTAATAGCTTCTACTTATTAAATATCGCTTTTTTGTGAGCGGGCGCAGTTGATAATAACACCGACCATGCACAAATTGGCAATAAGGGCAGATTTGCCGTAGCTAATAAATGGCAAGCCGAGCCCTTTGGTCGGCAAAAGCCCACTCGCAACAGAAATATTGATGCCCGCCTGCAGCGTAATTAATACCACAAAACCAAGTATCACATAACAAGCAAAAAGATCTTTAACCGACATTGCTAGACGAAAGCCCGTGTACAAAAAAGCGAGATATAAGAATATAATAGAAAAGGCCCCGAAAAATCCTGTTTCTTCAGCTATAATAGAAAAAATAAAATCCGTATGCTGCATCGGTAAATAAAAAAACTTTTGCTTAGACTGCGCAATACCAACACCCCAAAAGCCTCCGGATCCTATGGCAATCAATGATTGAATAATCTGAAAGCCAGCACCCTGCGGGTCATTCCATGGATTTAGAAAAGTAACAATTCTCTTAAATCTGTATGGCTTAATATAAATTAACAGCGCAGTAATCGGCACGGCAGGCAAGACGGTCGCAGCCAAGTACGCCCATTTAATACGCGCAATAACAAAGATGATACACGTCGTTGCACACAACGTAACCATTTGACCAAAATCCGGTTGTAATAATAATACAAGCGCTGAGCATGCAAGCATAATAATAATAGGTAAATAACCGTACACAAAAGAATGTAACGTATATTCTTTTTTTGTCAGATATGATGCTAAATATATAATAAAACCACATTTTAAAAGTTCACTCGGCTGAAACAAAAAACCACACAGGTGTAACCAACGGCTTGACCCATGGATACGCACAGAAAAAAAAGAAACAAATGTTAATGCTGTTAGACCAAGCGTGCACAAAAAAAACAAGAACGCGTAGCGTTCTATATAATCACACGGTATGCGCATGCATACAAGCAGACCAATAATCCCCAAAAATAATCCTACGATCTGCTTTTTCAAAAAATAATCCGCGCTGCCACATTTTTCTAAAGCAAACGCGGAACTAGAAGAATAAATAAATACGAGGCCAATAATAATCAGAATTGCGATAATACTCACAAAAACATAGACAATTTTTTCTTGCTTCATGTTTTCCATTTTTATGATGTAAAAAACTAATATACACCGTAAAAAATAGAGCACACAACCGTCAATGATTACTCATATCAAAAGAATTAACTAATCGCTTAAAAGCATTACCGCGCTCTACATAATTTTTATATAAATCAAAGCTTGCTCCGCCGGGAGAAAAGAGAACATTAACGCGTTGTTGCTTGCAAGAACGAATATAATCAAAAACAGATTCGAGCGTAGAAAAGCTGCGCGCTCGTATATGTGCAGCTTGTGCTGCAGCGTACAATATATCAGCTTCCCCACCGTAACAAATAATCTCAGTAACATGTGGCGCAAACCATGACATAAATACCCTTCTATCTAATCCCTCACTGACACCACCAAGAATAAGTAGTATAGGCACTGCAGGCTCAAGCTGCTTAAGCTTGGCAACTGCCGCTTGCGTAGCAACCATCATGGTTGATTTTGAATCATTATAAAAAGTAATATCACATGATTGAGCAACATATTCTAATCTGTGCGACGGCAATGCTATCGCTTGAGCATGAGAAAGTATTGCATCAAGCTTATATCCCAAAACATCTAATGCGGCTGCCATAATAAGCCAGTTAATACGATATGACGTAGTGGGCACCTGCGCCGCAGATAAGACAATACTATATGTGTTATGTACACGGCGCATTATAGAGCCTGACTCATCAAAAAAATACAGCGTATCTTCAGGGCGCACGTCTTGAGCAGCAAGCTCTGCTTCAGAAAAAAATGAAAGTTTTTGCACAGGATTCTTCGCATAAACCTGCGGCGCATACTCAGCGGGTAACAACGCATGTTGATGAGACTTTTGATGAGCAAATAAGTTATATTTCGCTGCAAAATATTGTTCCAGCGTATCATGCCGATCAAGATGCTTAGGGTACAGATTTGTCAAAATGGCAAGATCGGGCGCAAAAAGTATTGAACGTTCAAGTTGAAAGCTAGAAAGTTCAAGAACTATCACATCAAGCGCAGACAAGTGGGTTACAACGTCCAACAGAGCATCGCCAATATTGCCTGCTGCGCACGCACGTCTATCTGATTTTTTTAACAACTCTGTTATGCAATGGGTTATCGTTGTTTTGCCTAACGTGCCGGTGATGCCTATTAATTGGGGCGTACTTGACGCTTCGCTGCAAGCACGCACAAAAAGATCCAACTCGGCAACAAACTTATATTGATAATGGACATAATTTCTGAGGTCTATACCAGGACTTGGAATAATATAATCGCATTCCTGCAAAAATTGCTCCAAGGGCAAAAAACAAACCGCATTTTCCTCTAAATAATCTTGATCAGGCAGACTTAATTGTTTACCGTCAGTAACTAAAAAGGACCATGGTGCTACACCCTTTATAGTCAAAAGATAACGCAGCACAGATTTGCCCACAACACCAAATCCCCATACGCCGATTTTTTTATTTTTTTGCATATACACTCTATAATTCTATATACTAGTAACATTAATAAGTATAATAATTGGCCCTATAAAGTCGAGCGCACATGCCTGATACACACAAAGAACAGACCACTATCAGTTACAAAGATACACTCAATCTGCCGCACACGGATTTCCCCCTGCGCCCTGCTTCGGCATCCGATGACCCGCTCTTACTAGAACGTTGGAAGTCAGACAATCTGTATGACCAAGCAATGGTACATAATCAGGGCAAAGAAAAGTTTATTTTGCACGACGGCCCTCCTTATGCCAATGGTCACATTCACTTAGGACATGCTTATAATAAAATCTTGAAAGATATTACGACAAAATCTCGCAGAATGCTCGGCTACCATGTCCCCGTAACACCAGGCTGGGACTGCCATGGATTACCTATCGAACATAAAGTATCTCAAGAAAATCCAGGCGCAACTCCCTATGAGCTCAAAAAAAAATGTAGGACGTACGCACAGCAGTGGGTAGACATTCAACGAGAAGATTTTAAAAAACTCGGCGTCATTATGGACTGGGAACACCCATACATAACCATGGCACCCACCTATGAAGCAAAAACAGTAGAAGCTTTTGGCGTACTGGTTCAAAAAAATACGATAGAACGCAAAAATAAAACCGTCGCTTGGTGTCCGTCCTGCGCAACAACGCTTGCTTCCGCAGAAATTGAATATCAAGATCGCAAAGATCCATCACTCTACGTTCTTTTTAAAATGCAAGAAGCAGATGCTCGCAAACTTTTTCCGACTATTGCAGAACCTCTGTATTTTGTCGTTTGGACAACAACTCCTTGGACGCTCCCACTCAACAGAGCGCTCATGATCAAGCCGGGAGCTGATTATGTTGTAGCAGATATGAATGGCAAACATATTATTGTCGCTGCTGCGCGTATTGATGCTATAGTCCAGCAATTAAAAACTGAAAAAAAAGTTATACAAACTTTTTCAGCAGAAACACTTACGCAATCACACGCCGAACATCCATTTATAGAAAAGCTTATTGTACCTATTATTACCGATGATTCAGTAGGGCTTGAAGATGGTACCGCCATTGTGCATTGTGCACCCGGCTGCGGACCAATCGATTATGAAGTTGGCGTTAAGCACAATCTCGAAATTTTTTCTCCGGTCAGCCCACAGGGCGCATACACTCACGGTATCATGCCACAAGAATTAATAAACATGCCGGTGAGCGATGGACAAATTTGGGTAATAAAAAAATTACACGAGTTGGGTAACCTTTTTTACAAAACCTCCATTAATCACAGTTATCCACACTGCTGGAGATGCCACAATGGTCTTATTTTTAGAGCAACACGGCAATGGTTCTTCAATTTACAACAAGATAACATCAAACAAAAAGCACTTGACGCGGTTAATACTATTACTTTTATTCCGGAACATGGAAAAAGTTTTCTAAAGGCAACGTTAGAAAATAGGTGGGAATGGTGCCTCTCGCGCCAACGCTCATGGGGTGTGCCAATTCCTGCATTACTTTGCATGCATTGTGATTATACCTATACCAATCAAGATTTTATTAATAACGTCGCCCAGCATATTGCACAAGAAGGCATAGAATATTGGGATCGCGTTACGCTTGAAGAATTAGCACCGAAAGACCTCACCTGCCCTACATGCGAGCTTAATGAATTCAGAAAAGAAACTGATATTTTAGATGTATGGTTCGACTCCGGCATTAGCCATTATGCGGTACTATATAATAATAGCGCACAACAATTTCCTGCAGATTTATATCTTGAAGGTATTGATCAACACCGAGGTTGGTTCCAAAGTTCATTACTCACTGCTATGGTTCTTGAACAACAACCACCTATGAAAACAATCATGACTCATGGTTTTACCGTTGATGAAAAAGGACAAAAAATGTCCAAATCATTAGGTAACGTTGTTGCACCACAAGATATTATTAAAACATTGGGAACTGACGGTTTGCGTATGTGGGTTGCAAGTATTGGCCATCAAGGGGACGCTGTTGTATCTGATACGCTCATTAAAAATGTAGGTGAAGTATATAGAAAAATACGCAATACCTGTCGAGCAATGCTCATGAACTTGTACGATTATGATCACACACAAGATGCAATCGCTTATGATAAGCTTTCACCAATAGATGCGTATGCCGTATTTATGGTAGAACAACTAGAACGCACCGTTATCGAACAATACAAACAAAATAATTTTACGGGTGTTTTTCATGAACTTGCAGATTATTGCACAACACACGTCAGCGCTTTGTACGTGGAAGTAACAAAAGATAGATTATATTGCGATACAGCAGATAGCCACACTCGCAGATCAACGCAAACAGCTCTGTGGTACATGCTCGATACGCTGACGCATTTAGTAGCACCGATTATGTCATTTACCGCTGAATTTATTTCAGATTTTTACCAAAAAAATAAAACAAGTTCTATACACTTACAAAGCTTTGCACAGTGTCAATTATCAAGCGCAATTCCAGACAAACAAGTATATATAACTACATGGGAAACATTGCTCGCTATACGCTCTGCGGTGTTAAAAGCAATAGAACCACATCGAGCACAGGGTCTTATCAAGCAATCGCTTGAGGCACGCGTGGACATATCTGTTGATGATTCTCTTGTTAACTACGAATTAATTAAAAATTTTATTAATCAGCTTACGCCTGATCAGCAACAAGAGTTTTGGAAAGACTTTTTTGTTGTCTCTCAGGTTAATCTTGCATTAACAAAAAATAATGTTCTTTCTGAATCAGGGCTTGCAGGGGTATCAATCAATGTCAGTCATGCAGAAGGCGTTAAATGCCCTCGCTGCTGGCGATGGGAAAAAACAGAAAACGCAGCCGGCCTCTGCCAACGCTGCGCACAAATTGTAGAGCAGTTATAAAACACCCTTCGATACAAAATTTCTTCGAAATTTCACTCAGGGCGAGCGGCATCGACAGCTTCTCGCTCATGGTGAGTGCCGCTCGCAGAGCGGTGTATCGAACCATGCGATTACATTATTTTATTTCGTTGCATACTATGCACGGCTTGCCATTATGATCAAGATACAATGTATTAAGTAATGCTTTATCATACTCTTTTGAAAGCAATACATTATGCGCATGAGGTTTGGCTCGTAATGTATTGCGACACAATCGATAATAATCACCCACACTATTTTGATTTTGTATATCAGAAGCTACAATAACATCTGGGTAACTTATATTATTACGCGTTATATAATCACAATAACTGGTAACGGTATCATGCACAGTCACCGCAATATGAGCGAATGGAAAAATTTTTTTCACATAGCGCACAAATTGCTGTGTAGCAAGTTCCATCTGCGCACAAGAGAGTTCTATTGCTCTTTGATTTTCAACACTATAATCACATGTCGGGTTAACAAGTTTCAATCTATCTATAAGCGTATTCATATCAACTGCACGCTCTGGACATATTTCACGCGTATAGCCCAATAAATCATGTAAAACCGTAACACAATCTTTAAATTGTATATCAATAAGATGCACCTCAATATGCGCATTTGGTTTTTTATAGAGAGCTTTAGTCAAAATTACTAAATCTTGAAATAAACCAGCACCGGCATACCTTACATATCGGGCAACCTCTTGCTCTGATAATCTTTTTGAAAGTGCGCAAATAGCATTGTTTTCAAACGCAATTCGATCTTTTGATCGATAGAATTTATGCAATTCACACTCATTTAATAAAAAAGCAGGACACTCTTTTTCAAAATTTTTAATATTTTTTTGAATAGCCTCAGCAATACTTTCTGTCTGCGTACGCACTATGATGACATTTTTTTTATAACGCTCATATACCACACGAATATCTTCTAACGCTTGACATGGATCATACAGTACTTTTTTAAAAAACCTTTGCTCCTGGCTCTCATACAGAGCATGTGCCACTTTTAATTTTTTGCTGTTATAAATTGCCTGTGGAATAATAGCCCGTTGCGCATTACTAATAAGAGAGCACTTTATAAGCTCGACATAAGAAGAATTGCGCTCCATTGCCGTCAGTGAAAAAAACAGCAGAAAAAGAATATGCGACACTACAGATATTTTCATACACCAACCTCTTTTTATACCAAAAACCGTACATGATCATCACACATTAGCCATGTTCACCGCTTTTTTCAAGACAAAAAAAGGCCTGCTCATCTCTGAACAGACCTACAAATATAATGCTAATATCAATCAAACAGGCAATCTATTTATTTATTATATGAGATAATTCCCGGACCTTACCATTTTTTATACAGACAGACTCAATCAAGGCGTTGCTATCATTTTTGGTAAAAGCACAATTATACATTTCTGGCTTACACGTTACAAGATGCTTACACAGACTGACAAACTCAACACCCTCTTCTCCGCCCGTATCACCAGCAACAAATACATCGGGAAGTTGTAATTTATTTCTTACACCATATATACAATAATTTAATGCGGAACTGTGAACACTCAAAGAAAGAGTTGCCTGAGGAAATGTTGTTCTTAGATAACGCAAAAATTGATGAATCCCCGACTCTATCGATGAAATAGTTTCTTCAATATTTAGTGTATCTTTTTGCTGTATTTGCCTAACGCTCATTTTTCGATAAAACTCAACACAATCAATATAATCATTTAATTGTATTTTTGGTGATTTTCGAAGAATCGTGCGAATTTTTTCATAAGACTCAAATAACGGATCAATAGCATCTATATGTATACGAGCGTCTGGTTTTTTATCCAAAGCTTGACACAAAATTACTAAATCTTGAAAGAACAGACTAGGGCCATACATCGCGTATCGCACAGAACGTTTTGGTGATATTTTTTTTACAAGAGCATTAGATACACACTTTGCATAATAAGTTCGATACTCGGGATTAATACTTCTCGTCAAAAAACATGTTACATTTTCGCATTCTCTTAAAAAGAAAAGCGGCGATTTTTCTTCAAATTCTTTTATTAATTTCCGTGCATCATTAATAAACTCGTCAGGATTGCACTGCGTCATTAATGACGCAGCGTTAAAAAACTGGTCACGTGTTTCTGAGATATTTTTTAATACAATTTTCTGATCAGACAATAAGTCATTCAATATGCGCTTATTTCGCTGATTATCATTCATTGCCATGAGTGAAGAAATTGAAAAAATGATTGTCAATAAGGGCATATACATTTTCATATTTTTGGCCTCTTGCTAGATGTATATTTAAAAAAATTAATAATTCCGTTAAAATATACAGTATTCGCAAAAATTTTCAATTGTAAAAATTAAACATAAACAACAGATAGGCCTGCTCATCTCTGAACAGGCCTATCTATTTATAAATTTATGAAATAACTTATTTTATTTCTTCAGAATGTACCGACAACTTACCATTGCTTATGGATAACGTATCAAGAGAAGCTTTATCTGATGCTTTTTTAGAGAGCAAAAGATTATACGCATGGGGCTTAATTCTCAACATATTGAAACATAATTTATTATAATCATTATAACCACTGTCCGAATCTATGTCAGCAGCAAAAATCATATCAGGAGCTTCCCTACGCATCGTCTTTGCATATTGATTACAATAATTCACTATAGAACTGTGCACACTGACTGAAATAGCAGCTTGTGAAAAATTATTTTTCAATTGACGCGTAAATTGTTCAATAAAAAGAGTACCTATACGAGGATTATGAGAGAATTCTTCCTCATGTACAGCTCCCAATAGCTCTGGTTTAAAGAGCGTATCGATAAGATCTATTTTAAGCTGAGCACACGGCTTTTTAGATAAAGCTTTTGATAAAATTCTGAAATCAGAAAGTAAACCGCCGCTACCATAACTCAGACATCGAATTAATGTATCGTTTGATAGTTTATCTGAAAGCGCATTAGCTACACGATCTTCAAAAGCAGCTCTATATCGCGGGTTGTTCGATCTTCTCAAGAGACATGATTCAGCAGCACATTCTGTTAATAAAAAAAAGGTACACTCTTTTTCAAAATCTTGAACAACCTGTCGGTGCGTAGTTTCATTAAAATCAGCTCCATACTTACTCATTTCAGCTGAAAAATTCTTACGTATCTGCTTCATCTCTGCTAATAACCCCTGCGGATCCTCTAACAATCGAGCCAAATTTTTTTCAGCTTGAAGCTTATGTGCAGTATTATCTTCTAAGCTCTGAATGCCCCCACTATTCATAGGACATTCTGCAAGCGCAGAATCATTTTCCATCGCTATGAGCGAAGAAATAGAAAAAATAACACTTAATAACAGTATGCTTACTTTCATGCGACAACCTTTAAATCGATTTATATTTAAAAAAATCTATAATAACTTATATATATTACCATATTAGTATAAAATTTCAATTGTGAAAATTAAACACATACAAAGAAAGCCTACTCATCTCTGAACAGGCCTGTAGAATAATTTATAAATCTATATATGTTATTTTATTTCTTCGGATGATATCTCAAGCGTATTATTATGTATACGTAGGGTATTAAGCATCGCTTTATTATTACTTCTCACAAGTATTTTATTATACAAATTCGGCTTAGCTATTAACCCTTCACGACACAATTGATAATAATCACCAATACTGTTTTGATCAGGATTAGACTCATCTTGTATATCAGCACCAACAATAACATCAGGACTATCAAGACGCTTTCGTGAAACATAATCGCAATACGTAGCTACAGTCCCATGCACATTAACTGCAAGGCGCGCACGTGGAAACGTTGTTTTCAATTGACGTACAAATTGTTTAATGAAAGGCTCTATACGCACAATATCGGCCGCTATTATTTTTCGAGCGCGAGAAGTCTCCTGAAATTCAGGATTAACCTCTTTCAACACACGCATAAAATTATTCGGATCAATACTATAATCCAATTTTACTTCACGTGTATTATCCAAAACATCTCGCATTGACATATAAGGCATAAATTTTGCATCAATAAGATGTATATCAATCTGCGCATCTGGTTTTTCATGCAATGCTTTGGACAAAACAACCAAATCTTGGAACAAGCCTCCACTGGCACAACTTGCATACTGAGTCAGCTTATTTGCTGATAATATTTTTAAGAGAGCACCAACTACATGCTTTTCATAAGCAGCTCTATTCTTTGGTTCATGAGATCTACTCAATATACAACCTCGCGAAGAATCTTCTTGATCACATTCCCCTAAGAAAAAAATAGGGCATTCTTTTTCAAACTGTGTAATAATTTTTTGCATGAGTTCACTAACATTATTATTTTTGGCATCACTCGTATGCAATTCATTACAACATTGATGATATACTTTATACGCATACTGTAACGCAACCTGCGGATTAGTCAGTAACGCATGTAATATCTTTTCTTCTTGAGTTTTTTGAAGCACAATCAACGCTTCTGCGTTTGGAATATTACGAGCTTCATGAAAAATCACACCCCGCTGTAGCTTATTACCCATTGCACAACATTTTGCCAGCGCAGTATAGGCAGTATTACGCTCCATCGCAGTGAGCGAAAAAATCGAAAAAACAACACTCAATAACAATACATTTATTTTCATACATAAGCTTTCTGTACATTGTATATCTAAAAAAATATTATATAGACCTATAACCGTATCATATTCATCCGATCTTTCAATTGTGAAAATTAAAAAATTTTATTACGATAATGTGATATAGTAAATTTTTCATTAATGAAAGTATGTTTTATGAACACAATTAATAAGCTTATTTTGGCAATTTTTTTTATGAGCATAATCACGCACAATGACACCAAGTGCGATACGCCTACTACCGAAAAAGATATCAAAGAAATTGAAAATATGAGCACAGAAGAACTCAAAGAATTATGTGCTACAGAATTCTGGGAAAAATATGAAGCTATGCTTTTCAAACTATCACGAGAAGCGTGCGAACGAGAAAAGCAACGGCACATGCGCAAAGCACAGGAGCGTGAAGATTATTGGATGGCACACGCTCTTCAAAAAGAAGAAGACGCGCTAGCCAATGCCAATAACGGCACCACCCCTATCTCATTCCCGCCACCAAGCCTATAAAGTTTTATAAGTTCTTGGACAAAAAGATAAGATCTGCATCAAGAGTGATTAAGCTTTTTTGCAATGGCATACTTGTTCTCGTTGCGCCCCCAAAAAAACGGGAGACCCGTTTTTTGAGATTTGTAAACCAACTTAATGATTTTTGATGCTCTTGCACTAACGCAATACTTTCTGGAGCGCTGGTTTTCTGCTGCTGTAAACAATTTAAAACTGATTGGTTTTTATTATTTTTCACAAAGCTATTTGCACCAGATTTTAATAATAATTTAACTATTTCAGGATATTGTCCCGCATAAAACAATGCCGTTTGCCCAAGGTTATCACGAGCATTAACCCGAGCCCCATGCTTGAGTAAAAATTCCGTCGATTCCAAAAACCCCTTACGAGCAGCGGCACTTAAAAGAGTTTGATTATGAACATCAGAAACCCAATCAATAAAATTGCAAAATGTTTTATCAGCCTTTTTAAAAAACGCAGCGAAATGTTCGAGCATTTCTGTGTCTGAATTATAATCCCATAACAATTTAAATTCCCGCAGTATATCTGATTCAGGTGCTATAATGTTGATTAATTGCTTTCTCCATTTCTCATAACACTCCAATGAAGTCTTAGAACTTTCTATAAGAGACTTTATGCGTAATTAAATTTACTTGAAATAGCCTCTGGAAAAAAACGTGCGCAAAGTCGCTCATGGTGAGTGATTTGTTTTTTTATTTCGCCAGGAACCTTCGATACATCCGATCCTATGGGATCGCCACTGAGGGCGAGCGAAATTATAAAATTTTCTTTGACGATCTTTTTGCAGCATCTTTAGTGAAAAAATGAATATCGTATATAAAATCTACGCATTTTTTGATAGTTTTCTTATCATCTTCGAGTAGCACAAACCGCTGAAAGTGATAAGAATGCGTCATCGATAAACTCGCGTAACAATACAAGATTATACATATAATACGCTTCATACAGATACCCCGCGGTTACGCAATCTCTATTAACTACATTAAACTCTGCATCAAAAGAGACAATTCTGCGTTTAATCTGCTAAGATCTTTTTCAAAAGATGTTGCAACTTTTTGCTCAATTAAAATGATGCTTTTGGGATCAGTATATTGTGATTGCTTGAAATGTTCTAAAACTGATACATTGTTATCATCTCGTGCAGAACGATCTGCGCCAAATTGAAGCAGCAACTCGACTATTTTAGGATGGGGACCGGCAAAAAAAAGTGGTGTCTGTCCAGAAAGATTACGTACATTAACGCGTGCACCATGCTCAAGTAAAAATTTTGTTGATTCAGCAAGCCTCCTAATAACGGTTAAAACTAAAAGAGAAAAACTATCATTTATAGGCTGTTCAATAAAATTGGCAAATGTTTTATCCGTCTTCTTAAAAAACGTACGCAGTTTTTCAACGACCGCTTCATCTGAACCCGTGGTAATATCGGTAAAAAATGCTGCATATTCCTTCATTATATCGGAGTCAGGCAATACAAGGTTAATAAAAGGCTTATTTCCCGCCTTGTTATACCGATTCAGCGATACGCTTGGCTTTTCTACAAAGTAATTCCATGCTCTAGGTAATAATTGAAGAGACATTGCAGACCCAGACTCTGATCCTATGTCAGTTAAAAGCGTATATTCAAAATAATCTATCAAACGGCTGGAGACTTTTTCGCAATGAGCTCCTCCGGCATATACAATACTATGTTCTTTTGATGTGCTCAGTATATTAATAAGAAATTCAAAATCGGTTAAACGTACCCTCAAAGGCAGAAGCACCCGCTCAACATCAAAACCTTCATATGGAGGAAATTTATTTAAATGCTCCACAAGATCACGAACAATACACGATGGTTGACATGATGGCAAAACAGTATTCAAGAGAGGCCTAATTTTTGTTTTATAATCATGTAAAATAAAAGCAGACCAATAATCTCTTATCTCAATCCGATGTGTTTTATTAGAAATTTTTTGTATACGACAATAAGGATGATCAGAATCACTACTACAAGGAGACGTTGTGCCAAAAAGTTCATCTAACGATGCTATAACATCTACTATTTTATTAACATAAGTCTTATCCATAAAATCACTAAAATATTTTCTTCTATAGGTATCAGAGTTAGTAAAAGTCAGCCAATGAACACCCTCTTGAAGCTCTTGTAAAAACGTCTTCCCACCATAATCTATAAATTGAGCTTCAATATTAGGAATCGATTCAAAAAATGTGGCGTGTTCCCATAAAAGATCAACAGGCTCACCCGCTTCCCTATCCAACGTTCTTAATGCGCCAAGCAGCGTCCGCTCTCCTGTTGATAATAATGCTTGTTCTTCTGGCTTCAGCACGCCCTTTTTGACCATCTTTTTTGAGGGCCTTTTCGCAGAATCTTTTGTAAATGCATGATAATCATAAATAAAATCCACACAATGTTTGATAGTTTTTTTATCATTTTCAAGCCGCACAAGCCGCTGAAAGCGATAGGGAAATGGCATAAGAGTACAAGAAAACAACAGGATACTAATAACGCAAAAAAACTGCTTCACGACTACTCTCCCCTGCATATATTTCACTAGAGAAGACTCTTATTAATCAATGTAAGGGCGTCCCAGGATGGACGGATGTCGCCGCCGAGCTCCCAGAGCATAGCGCCGCCGAGCTTATTTTTTTTGATATAGTCTGTTTTTATAGCGAGAGATTTATTATTATCATAGCTGACAAATTCTTTACTCACCGGGTCATGCAAGTACGGCACCTGAGCAAGAACATCCCAATATGATGTATATTTTTTTGCCAAATTTTGTTCAATATCATAATAAAAATAAACACCTGCTTCTGCCGTTGTCCCTTTGCCCGGACCAGAAAAAGTACTATTAAGCCCATCTGGTGTTGAATTTGCTTGAGCAAATGATCTGCCATACAATGCAAGTCCTAAAACTAACTTTTGAGCAGGCACACCATGACTTAGATAATAAGAAATTATCGCATCGACCGTAAGTGTATCTGCAGCAACTCCATACAATGGCGCGTTATGCCCTGTTTTTTTATCCCATGGACCATGAAAATCGTAAGCCATAACATTAATCCAATCAACATAGTTATGAATTCTTTCAATCTCCATATTCACCAAGTGTTGCGTGCTTGCCGGTGCCGCAATGGTAACCAATAGTTGCGGACTATGCGCCTTGGCCGCAGTATATAATTCTTGCAGCAGTAAGGTATAATTTTGCTTATCAATAGCCCGCCCTTGATGTTCGGCAAAACCTGGAAATTCCCAATCAATATCGACACCATCAAAGTTATACGTATCGCAAAAAGCTATACAACTTTTTACAAAATTGGAACGAGTCTGTGCATTTTCTGCCATGACAGAAAAATTATTAGATAATGACCAACCGCCTACTGAAAAAAGCGTTTTGATATGCGGATTTTTTGTTTTAAGCTCAAAAAGCTCTCTAAAATTGCCATAATACGGCTGCTGAATGTTCCAATTTGATCGATAATCCGTGTCCGCCCAAGAATCAAAAAGCTTAAGCGCGCCGGATATATCATAATTAACGAATGCATAATTAATGTGTGTCAGCAAGCTTGCATTAATATCATGAGGCTTAAACGCTGGATTTCTGTACATTGCCCAATTTGGATAATAACCAACTATTTTATACTGCGCTTGCATAGTGCCGATAAGGCATAAAATAGACAGCAAATAGAATATATTATGCTTCATACCAAGACCCCTAATAATAAATATAATTTTATAATTATATAACTATTATAGAATAATAAATTTAGATACGCTTTATCAATATTTTATTTATTTTTCAATGAGTCAAACTAGTGGATTACCTGTCTTTCATTTAAATATGCTTATATTTTGATTGTCTCTGTAAAAGCAATTCAGCTTCTTGTTTTATCTCGGTACGATCTAGATCAGTTAATGTCAAGCCTTTAGGATCATCAAACTCAAAAATTTTATTTTGCTCAACTTGTGATAAAAAAAATCTAAGATCTTTAATCATATTGCCATCACCAATAAATTGTAATACAGCTCGACCATTATTTCTGATTATTTGTATAGCCATGCAAGAACTCTCCTGTAGAAAAATTATATTGTGCTATTAATTTTTTTTAGATTATTAACGGTATAATAGTTAAAATAATTCCCACGCTTGAAAAAAAATAAAATAAAACATTGTCCCAATATTCAGGCCACGAATTACCGCTCCATGTTTGACAACCCCACCCCAATTTGCCATATAAAGCAGTCGCCTCAAAAACAATACCAAAAATTTGCATAATCTTTAGCGCTTTTTCTGAAAAATAAATTTGTCCATTTAATAACATTACAGTTATATAAATTATACTAATCAAAACAATTGCCCATATAAATGCTTTTAAATATGACCAAAATACCTTATAGTACATAATATCCCTATAGTTTATTAATCTAAAATATTCATACAATCAACACTTTTCAACACAACCTGATTAATCTCCCTCTCAGATTTTGACGCTTTAATAAAAGTAAATTTACCTCTTTCATCTATACGTCCTACATCAAAACCTAATCGATCAAGTATCTCTTTGAAGAGATTAATATCTTTTATTCTAGCAGTTGGTTCGCAAATCCAAAGATGCCCATCCAGTTTTAAGCAACGTTTAGCTTCTTTTAGATAATCAACAAAATTTGTACCCATTAATGATAATGAGAAAATTGCCGCATCTAAAGATAAATCCCCAAGTGGAACTTGTTTCATATCACATGCAATAACATTTTCATTAATAGCTATATGATCAAAAGAATGAACTTGATTTGTAAGTTCTTGCGCTAAAAAAGCTTTTCCGCAACCAAAGTCACCTATTACAAGATGGGGACGGGCTTTGCACCACTTTATAGCCTCTTTATATGGAATCACTTCCCATTCTTTTCTAGCTTCCCCATATTTTTCATGATATTCGTACCATGCTTGAGGATTATTCATGAATCTTTTATTCGTATCTTGACTTGTTTCTTTGTTTATCTGCTGATTCATTCTGATAATATCACCAATTTTTCTTATTGCATTTTTTTGCAAATCACTTGAAAATGTAGTTGAAATCTGTTGGCGTTCTACTTCATGAATCTCTCCACGCTGTAACCGTTCAATCCATTTTTTATAATCTTGTAGCGCCTGTTCTTTTGTTCTTAAATGACCTTCAGATATTCCGCCATCAATTGCGGCGTCAGCAATTGATTTTTTAAATAGTATGCGCTTCCATCTTGATTCACACCACGAGCGTTTTGTATTATTGTCAACTACATAAGGCAATGGGATAATTACATCAACAGTATCTTTTTTTTGCCCCTGCCTATAAATTCTACCAATTAATTGTTTATATTCAGCACTAGTCCACGGCAAAGAATTAATAATTAATCTATTGCAAACATCTTGAAGCCCATCAACACCCGTGCCTATGCAGCTTGAAGCAATTAAAATATCGGCATCCCCCTTTATGAATTTATCTAAGTCATCTTTAATATCACCAGTAAATATGGCAACTCTCCAGCCATATTTTTCAATCGCTGTTTGCAAAATATGTAAAATATTTTGAATATAGTGCGTATAAACAATAGTTTTTGGTTGTAAGTTTTTAAGAATAAAGGGAATTTTTAATTTGGTAAAAAATTCCTCATGATCAACTATTGAGTGCAATGAACTTTGTTTTATTTCTTTGCTACAATCTATAGGTTCTAATCTCTCATTGAGTTTATATGAATAATTAGGAACCATTCGGATGCCATGAGTAATAAATTTTTGATATAACGATATACAATTTGAAGGCGTTGCTCTTGTATCCAAATCATTATATTGAACGCCTGTAACCAATTCAATTAGTGTTTTACCCTCATATAGATTATTAAGAACTGGAGTCGCCGACATTCCTAAAACACATATATCCATATTTTTTATTACAGCTTCAGATAAGAATGCTGCGATTCTTTGCTTCCTCCAAGATTGACTCCTTTCCTCTCTTTGTTTGGCATAGTGAATTTCATCAATAATTACAAAATCAATCTTATTTTTTTCCAAAAAATCTTCTAATTTTTGTTTAGAAGTAGCCTGTTGGAAGAATTCATAATTTAAAATTAAATATTTATTATCACTGTTAACTGCAGAATCTTTAATCTTTGTATCTTTAACAAAAATAACACTGTCAGGATATGCCATTTTAATATTTTTTATCCATGTATCAATAACATTGTTTGGACAACAAATTACTGTCAATTTTGCATCGATTACTCTACTTGCCAAAATAGCAGCTATTGTTTTGCCAGTACCGGTTTCAGACCAATTACCAATTCTCTTTCTAGTTTTTACAAGATATGCCGTATAGCGCTGCATAAGATCGGGGGCATAAGTAAAGCCATATCCCGACGGAATAATTAAATTCTTTGTGACCTTATAACTATTTTTGAATAATTTTGTAACTTCTTGAGCGTATAGATTATCACTATTATAATGCTGCGCTAATTGCCTAATAGCTTCAGCTTCATCAATAAAGGCATGTTGCCAAATTTTTGCATTAGCACTTTTAATAAAAAAATCCACTGCTTCACTATCAAGATTCGCATAAATTTTACCATTTAAAGTCGCCAAAACATCTTTGGTCTCAATAATGCGCAATTCATTACAACGAACATCAATATCATTTTCAGATAATACATATGCAGCATTTAGCAAATAACCATCTTCACTCTCTAATGTTACCATTGGGTCATTAATAAATTTATTAACTAATGAATCTTCATGGTTAACAAATTTTTCTAATTCTTCTTTAGGAAACCTTCCGGTCTTAAGAGCTTGAACAAAAGAACGCCCCTTATTACTACTTCCAATTTCAAGTAATCCATTTTGTTGAAAAAGAACATATAGCTCAGCCTCTGTAAAGGTTTCTATATAAGGCAAAATAGCAGCAACAAATAATCGAATATTCTCAATGGTCCAACCACTACTGCAAAATGGACAATTTGTCCCTCCAACTCTATGGGAAATTGCTGTTTTCCAACGGTGCTCTTTATTTTTTGCACACGCCCACCAGGCTTTTTTGTTAGAAAATGGAGTAAAATCATAAGGGCTTGTTGTATTTTTTGCATAATCCCATTCAGAATTTAAGTTTTCATATAAATCCCCTAAAGATTTTCCATTACTTACCTTACCACCTCTGTTTGTACAATATGGGCACCCATTACCTTTATTACGGTTATCAACGGTAGATTGCCACTCATGAGCAGAATCAATTGAGCAAATCCACCAAACTATTTGCCTTGCTGAAGCATGAATTTTAGTCGGATCTAAAGCACCGTTTTTCGTAGGATGAAATTCTTTGCTTAAATCTGGTCGCTTGCAAGCAAGTGACCGCTCTTTTGATAATTTTTTCCCATAACAATAAGGACAACGACTGCCTGAAATGGTACGATGATATATTTTGGTTTCATACTCATGTCCTTTTTCGCAAAGCCACCAGGCATATTTATTTGAACCATAGGTAATTCGTTCTAACGTTAAAATATTTTTTGTCGGATGCCATTCTAAAACTAGTTCTGGGTGAGATTTTACCAAATAAATTCTTTTATTCATTTGCTTTCATTCTCATACATAAAGGACATGCTTGTTTTAATTGAGCGGAAAATTCTTCTTCTGTGTATCTCTTATACTTTAAAAAATTAATTTTGAATTCTTTTATCATACTTAAAGCAGAGGCTTCCCATTCATGACTTTCAACTTTTGAACACTTCCACCAAACTTTTTTCCTACTGGTAGGAGTTATATCATTGGGTACCATGGGGCTATTTTTAATAGCATGCCACTGCTCTGCAAGTGTTGGATTAGTTGTAGCGATAGAATTAAGTCGTAGAGGCTTCTCGCATTTTAACTCGGGTAAAAGACTGCGCCGAAGAGGCACAATCTCCATTTGGAACCCCAAGTTATTTAAAATTGTCAAAAATACATCAAGATGTGGATTACCATGAGGCGCTAAAATTTTATACAAACTTTCGCGATTAAGCCCAGTTTTTCCTGCTAATTGCGCAAGCCCACCCTGTGCTATGGCAACGTTGTAAAGGGCAAAAAGAAAATCTTCTTGTCCAAGCGCTACCGTAGAATTAAGATATTCTAATGCCTCTTGTTGATCACGAAGCGATTCAATAGTTTCATACATAAAATCTCCTTATTAGTTTTAAGCAATGCGTAAAAAAACATAAACGAAATTGTATATTATTTTTTGACAATGTCAATGTGTAGCAAGTTGGCTACAAAATAATATGCGACTCGTTTTTTTATTTCGCCACTACCCTTCGATACATCGATCCTATCGGATCGCCACTCAGGATGAGCGAAATTATAAAATTTTCTTTTGCTCGTTATGCATAAGATCGCCAATGCTTTTCTCAGGTTGCCCGCCATTTAAGAACAAGATATACTAATAAAATACCGACAAATTATCTTAAAGGATTCTATCCATGGAACATACACCAAAGAATGCTGTTACGCTCGAAAAAATTGTTGCCCTCTGCAAACGCCGAGGATTCATTTTCCCCTCCAATGAAATTTATGGCGGGCTGAATGGCGTGTACGATATTGGACATTTGGGCACTGCGCTCAAAAATAAAATACGTGCCGCTTGGACAAAAAACATAGAATCATTTGCTTCATCATATCAATCAGAAATTCTTTTTTTAGAAGGCGCACTGTTAGGCACAGAAGCGTTATGGGAAGCTTCTGGACACGTCAGTAATTTTCATGACCCTATGGTCGACTGCCTCACCTGTAAACACCGCTATCGTTCAGACGATATCAATTTAAATGGCGCCTGTCCTCATTGCGGTAACAAAACATGGAGTGCGGTTCGCGAATTTAACATGATGTTCAAAACAGAACTGGGAGCTACAGCTGGCTTATCATCAACAGCTTATTTACGACCAGAAACAGCGCAATCGATTTTTATTAATTTCAAAAATATTTATTCAAGCAGTCGCATAAAAATACCCTGCGGCATCGCCCAAATTGGTAAAGCATTTAGAAATGAGATTACCCCGAAACAGTTCATATTTAGAATGCGGGAATTTGAACAAATGGAAATAGAATGGTTTTGCCAGGAACAAGACGCTCAAAGATTTTTTGAGGCATGGTGCGATCAACGCTGTGCATTTTATAAAACCATAGGTATTAATCCTGATAATATTCGCGTACGCGCACATGAAAAAGAAGAACTTTCGCACTATTCTCGTGGAACATCTGATGTGGAATATCGTTTTCCTTTTGGCTGGAAAGAGCTCGAAGGCATTGCCAACCGAGGCAACTTTGATTTAGCACAACACAGTACTTTTTCAGGCAAAGACCTTTCCGTTTTTGATGAAGCATCAAAAACATCTTATATTCCTCATGTTGTAGAATGTTCGGTGGGCGTTGATCGTCTTTTTTTAACTATATTATGCGATGCATATGCCGAAGAAGAAGTCGATGGAGAAGTACGAACAGTATTACGCCTCAAGCCTTCATTAGCACCGGTTCCTGCGGCATTTTTTCCGCTTACTAAGCAACAAGAAGAACCTATGAAAAAAATCTATGCTGCATTACGCGCAAAAAATTATGCCTATGCATATGATGTATCAGGATCAATAGGTAAACGTTATCGCAGATTTGACGAGATTGGTACGCCAGTTTGCTTCACCTATGATTTTGACAGCGCTCAAGATAATTGCGTAACGGCACGTCATCGTGATACCATGGTTCAAGAACGTATTTCTATAGATAATATAGAAAAATATATTATTGATATCCTCCAAAAATAAGTACTTATGAAAAAATTATATAATTGGGCCGGCAAACAGGTATCTTCTCCCTACGCTACGTGGATTTTTGCACTTCTCGTGTTCACTGAGGGCTTTTTTTTCATGCCCGTAAATACACTTCTCGTGCTTTTTTGTTTAGAAAAAAGAAACAAAGCCTTGCTCTATGCACTACTTGCAACAATAGCATCCATACTTGGCGGACTGTTCGGCTATTATATTGGATCACTGTTATGGAGTACACTCGGCGCCCGTATTGTTTCTTTTCTGATTTCTGAAGATGCATTCAACAAAGCACTCGCTCAATACAAGTCCTATCATTTATGGGGAATTATTGTTTCAAGTTTTTTACCCATACCCTATAAACTCATAACGTTAACGTCAGGTTTTTGCCGTTTACCCCTTGGTGTTTTTACTTTAGGAATCACCATTGGCAGAACGGTACGTTTTTTTCTTATAGGAACAGCGTTGTACATTTGGGGTGATTATATAAAAGAGATTATTGATCGCTATTTTTATTTCATACTAGCCCTCGGACTGCTTATACTTTTTGTAAGCTGGTGGGCTATTCATTAAAGGCTTATGCAACAGGAGATATTATGCCATTGCGTCGCTCTTTTTTTACATCACCGGGCCGGATATTGTTAAGCTCAATTCTTATAACGATATCCACGGGAGCAGCATTGTTGGCATTGCCTTGGGCCCAAAAAACATCACATAATCTGATCGATCTTATTTTTACAGCAACTTCCGCAACGTGTGTCACAGGATTACTGACGATCCCTATCCATGAATTTACCCTTTTTGGGCATGCAATTATTTTAGTGCTTATGCAAATCGGAGGATTAGGACTTGTCACCATTGCCGTTTTTTTTATATCTTTATTTGTTGACATCGGATTAAATACGCAGAATATTACCGGTCAAATTTTAGAAATAGACTCTTGGAAACGAAGTAAAAAAACCTTATTTTTTATTATCACATTTACTCTTGTTGTCGAATTTTTGGCAACTATTATTATTTATTACACACTTGATACTACCTATGATCATCCACTGTTTTTATCATTTTTTCATGCAGTTTCCGCATTCTGCAGCGCAGGATTTACCATTTTCCCGCATCCCTTTACTCAATTTTCGACACATATGCCATTTTTATCAATCACCATACTACTTATGTTGATTGGTGAAGTGGGATTTATTACGTGGCAAGAGCTTTTGACTTATGCACAAGCATTAAAAAACAAGCGCTATTTTAAAATCAGCTTACACACAAGACTGGTCCTCATAACAACAACGCTCATTATTATTATTTCGACATCAATTCTCGCACTCACTGAATATGGTATATTTTCGAGCGGATCGGTCATACATGATGGGATCAATAGTATTTTTAATGCACTTTCTTATAGAAGCACTGGATTTTCAACGCTCAATATACTTCAAGTTGGTAATGCAACGTTATTACTTATTATCGCTTTATCATTTATTGGCTCATCACCTGGATCAACGGGAAGTGGTATAAAAACAACCACGTTTGCGCTTCTTATTGCTGCAATAAAAACAGTTATATTAGGTCGGCACGTCGTTGATATTAAAGGCCGTCAAATACCAAATGATCAAATCTTTAAAGCTATGTCTATATTCTCACTAGGAATCGGCCTTATTGGCTGCTCTGCATTTTGCCTTTTTTTGACGGATAATAGCTGGAGTTTTATTGAAATTTTTTTTGAATCAAGTTCCGCGTTCACCAATCTTGGACTTTCATTGGGCATAACCCCACATCTTTCTGTTATAGGAAAAATTATTCTGATAATCAGTATGATAATGGGACGAATTGGAACTCTCACGCTCATACTAGCATTACGGTGGCGACAGGATAAAGTACAATTTAATTATCCTGAAGAACGCGTCATGATCGGATAACATATTCAGTAAAAAGTAATTATAGAGGTACAAATATGAAATTTTGTGTTATTGGAGTAGGTCGTTTGGGATATCATGTTGCTACAACACTTGCAGATCACGGCATGGACGTACTTGCTATTGATAGTAATGAGGCAATTATTGCATCGATAAAAGATAAAGTTACACAAGCAATTTGTTTACGTATTAATGATGAAGAATCACTGCGTAGCGTTGGCATAGAATATATAGACACCGTTATTGTCGCCATGGGTGAAAATTTTGCTCAATCAATTTTGGTTACGGCATTACTCAAACAAAATCTCAAAATACCTACGGTCATTGCACGCTCAATCAGCGAAATTCATAAAGATATTTTGACTTTGATCGGCGCAGACCAAGTACTTTTGCCAGAAAAAGAAATGGGAATACGCCTTGCCGATAGCCTCAGTCTCCCGTTTAGCACTTTACGCAGAATAACACCTCAATTTTCTATCAGCCAAATAAAAGCGCCCAAAAAATTTGCAGGCAAAACTATTAAAGAAATTTCTCTACAAAAAAATTATCACGTCATGTGCATAGGTCAAAAAATAGACGATGAGATCAAAGAAATAACCCAGGACTATATTTTTAATGAAAAAGATATTCTACTCTTTTCCGGCAACAACGCCGCTTTAGAAAAAATCTCAAAATTATAAAAGCGCCTACGATGTTATCATCAAAATATTCCTCGTTTTTCTAAATGCGCTTCACCGTCATAAGCTACCTGTATTTCAATAGTAGTTATATTACTATCAACTTCTACAGATGATATATGATTATTTTTTGCAAAATGAGCATATAAAACAGGATCTTTTGATCGAGAAAACGGATTATGCGGTGTAAAAATAACCGATCCTATACGATCTATACTACTATCAAAATAATAGTGATCCCTGGGCTTCAAATCAATTTTTTTTGGCTCATAGCCCCGATATTTTAGGTAAACAGTCGCCGTCACCGGATAATCTGTATTATTATACAGCCGCATAGTAGCGGCACTCAAATATCCACCAAAAAAAATTACCAGCAACAACAATATCGCTTTCATTTTTACTCCTTTCAAAATACTCAATTAACATATATTAATTCTAATATATATATTATTTAAATAGCAAATAAATTATATCTAAATAATTTAATAATAATAATTACAACCTAACACAACCTCTCATGAAAATATTGCTATTTTTCAATTTAATATATATAATTATAAATAATAATATATATTATAATTTATTAAAAAGCAGGGGCTCATATTATGAATAAATATCAAAAAAAAATTATAGCAATATTTTTTGTACAAATAATTTATTCGATGGAACAAGGGCAATTACAGATCCCTTCGCTTAAGAACATATCTCTCCAATCTATTGCTCGCCAAATTATAAGCAACAAATCATATTTGACAGCACATGATTATAAAACAATACCAGCATCATTTAATCTGCCAATGCAACTTCAAGATGAATTGCGAGAAACGCTCTTTATCGCAACAAATAAAGCTCATATATCTCCAGAAAAGCTTGATATATTCCTATCTACTATTTCTGATAACGGAATTAGTAATAATTTTGCATCTTATGTAATACAAAAAACCCAAGACAATCTCTTTTATATTGATTTTACTGAACTGACACGTGTTTTGAATAAATATTCTAATATGTCAGCAGCCTTACATAATGGATTTTTAAAATTTATTGAATCACAAAGCGATAATGAGCTATTTAAAAAAACTGTTGGTAAAGATACAAGCTTGTTTAAGCAACTTCCTTTTAATTATTTGGTGGCAATTGCTTCAAGTATGAGCGCAGAAAATATTCTGAATACGAAATTACTATATAAAGCTGAATTTGATGGAATAAATTATCGATACTTCTTCAGGAACACTATAAGTAACCATACGTTGGATAATACTAACAAAACATTGTTTCGACTTAATCAATTTATCGAGAACCTTACAACCGACGCCGTTCCTAAAGAACTTAAGTCTTTATTATTAAAATATCATGCAGAATTAGTAGATAAATATAACGGCACAGTTCGTGCGTTTATACATGAAACGAACAGACGATCTATTTCTTAAAGACAGTAGTGGTTATTAAAAACATCGAGGCTTATTTGAAAAAAATAGAGAGAGGCGATTTTTTGAACCGCCTCTCTCTGCAAGATTTTTATAGAAAAACTAGATTTTTTCTATACGAACAATCGTCTTTTGTTGACGGTGTCCCTTTTTACGACGTACTTTTTTACGGCGTTTAAACATAAACGCTATAATTTTTGGTCCTCGCATATGTTTAACGATAGACGCTTTAATAGGCGTATCGAGAAACGGAGTACCTATTTCTACGTTGCTTGGATCTAATTTTCTTAAAAGAACATCGGTGAAGATAATCTCAGACCCAACGTCTCCTACAAGCTTTTCCAACTCAACTGTTTTACCTTCTATAGCTTGGTATTGCTTGCCACCGCTTTGAAAAATGGCATAACGGTCAAATACAATATCATGTTTCATGAAAAAAAATCCTTAAAAAGGTATGCTATTTTATTAAATACGAATATTTTCAATAGTAACAAAACATACGTTTTTGTCTAGGCCTCGTATTAATTTGCCCAAAAATGATCTTTTTGGCACACTTATAGGTATAGAAAAGGTATATACTCTTAAAATTCAAGGAATATTATGGCAAAGATCAGCCTAGAACTCATACAACAACTCCGTGAAAAGACCGGCGTCGGCATGATGGATTGCAAAAAAGCACTCGAAGAAGCCAACGGCGATATCGAAACAGCCATTGACCTTTTACGTAAAAAAGGTGCTGCGGTAGCCGAAAAACGCTCCGGCAATGTCACTGCTGAAGGTCTCGTTCACGCCTACATACACCCAGGCGCACGCGTTGGGGTTATGTTAGAAATCAACTGCGAAACGGACTTTGTTGCCCGCACCCCAGCAGTTCAGCAATTTGCACAAGATATTTGCATGCATATCGCAGCCTTTAGTCCAAAATATATCAAGCCTGATGAAGTTGATCCTCAACTCATAGAACGAGAAAAAGCTATTTTTATAGAACAAATGGCCGCAGCCAATAAGCCTGCTGCTGTTATCGAACAAATCCTTAAGGGCAAAATTGAAAAATTATATGATGAAGTGTGTCTTATGAGACAAGCCTTTGTCAAAAACGACAAGCTCAAAGTTGATGATATTCTCAAAGAGCTTATTGCAAAAATGGGCGAAAATATCAAAATAAAACGTTTTGTCCGCTTTGAAATTGGTGCATAAGCAATGTCCCTTACCATAATATTACTGAAATTATCAGGCCAGGCATGCGCATCTGGCGATCTTATTCGCTCGCTTGCTCGTCAGATAAAAGCTCTCTCAAGCACACACCTTTTTGGCGTTGTAGTAGGAGGCGGTAATTTTTTTAGAGGGTCTCGCGACGGCAAGCAATTGGGCATGACCACGCAAGCAAGCCATCAAACCGGTATGCTAGCAACCATGGTCAATGGGCTTATCATTGATGATTTATGGACACAAGAAGGTGTTGCAACGCATCTCTTGTGCGCCATCGACTGTCCAGTAGCCGGAGACCCAATTGAGCATCGCAAAATTAGGAACGCTCTCGATAATAATACATGCATAATATTCACCGGCGGTACAGGAAACCCCTACTTTACTACAGATACTAACGCGGTTATTAGGGCCTTACAAATAAATGCCCATGAATTATGGAAAATAACGCTCGTGGATGGCATTTACGATAAAGACCCTGCTATCTATTCTGACGCGCGATTTTTACCACAAGTTGACTATCGTTATGCTTTAGATCATAACTTGGGTATTGTAGATGCTACGGCATTGGTGATGGCACAAGAGCATGAACTACCTATTCGTGTTTTTTCGATGAACGAACCTGACGCATTACTACAAGCGGCAACGAATGTACAATTTGGCAGTATACTAACTCACAAGGAATTATAATGATAAAATTTGATTATGTAGAAGGCTCAAATACAAAAGGCTTTGAAAAAAGCATTGAAACCGAAATGTCTACACATATAGCACACTTTGAAAAAGAACTTATCAAAATTCGCACAGGGCGATCTCACACATCAATGATCGAAGATATCAAAGTATCCTGTTACGGCAATATGATGCCTCTCAAAGATCTTGCTGCATTAACAGCGCCTGACGTTCAATTGCTGGTTATTCAGCCATGGGACAAATCCATTATGCCTGAAATCGAAAAAGCTATATCGCTCTCAGATTTAGGCGTTACGCCACTTAATGACGGTAATGTTATTAGAATTCAGTTGCCACGCATGAGCAGCAATCGTCGTGATGAACTTGCAAAAATGTTGCACAAAAAGCTTGAAGAATGTAAAATAAGCATCCGTAATGTTCGTAAAGAATTTCACAATCTTATTCGCGATGCAGAAAAAGGCAAAAGGGTTTCAGAAGACTCAAGCCGACGTCTACAAGACATCCTGCAAAAGATTACAGACAAATTTATTGAAAATTCTGATAAATTAAGCATAAAAAAAGAGGAAGAAATAAAATCTTTGTGATATACTTACATGTATAAAGATTTTATTGATATGAACTTTGACATTCCTTAATGGGCTGCTAGCTTAATGGTAGAGCAACAGACTCTTAATCTGCAGGTTCTTGGTTCGACTCCAAGGCAGCCCACCACCAAAATAGTTGCAAGAGTGGCGAAACTGGCAGACGCGCTGGACTTAGGATCCAGTCCCGAAAGGGGTGGGGGTTCGAGTCCCTTCTCTTGCACCATATATAACAAAAAAAGGAATGTCGTATGGTTCATACCGAAAATAATCTTACCTTTTCTCTCACAACTCAACCGCATCCAAGCATCGAAATTATCATACCGCAGCAACGTGTTGCCGCGATGTACCAAAAAATGCTCTATGATCAACAGGTCACTGCGCGAACCGCCGGATTCACTCAAGGCACAGTGCCCATCGCCTATGTTGAATGCACCTTCAAACACCATATTATAGAATATCTTAAAGAATTTTTCTTTTACTACAGCATCTCCAATTTTTTATTCAAACAAAGAATAGATCAAAAACTAATTCTAGCAGGAGAACCGATTCTAAAAAGTATCACATTAGACCCACATACGGATGCGTCTTTTGTCTTTGATATCATTTTAGTTAATCCACAAGCAAAAAATGATTGGAAAAAATTATTATTCAAGGCACCTGAAAGAAAAAATTATAAAGATCTTGATCGCCAAGTAGAATCTTTTATCAAAGAAGAAACCGAAAAATCACATAAAAACGTTTCGACCGAGGTACAAATTGGTGATTGGGTATGCATAGCATTTCACATTGTAAATGAACAAAACGTCCTCTTGATACCATCAGAAGATCATTTTATGTGGGTTAAAGTAGGAGATGAAGAATCAGATGAAGAAATTCATGCATTATTATTACATAAAAATGTTGGGGATACTTTTCTTACCAATAATGAATTACTCCAAAATTATATAAGTCCACATCTTGATACTACGTACACATTTTCTCTCACAATTATCCAAATTATACCAGCACTATTTTTTTCATTCGATCATTTTAAGCGTCATTTTAAGATAAAAAACAATAAAGAAATGCATTTAAAATTAATAGAAGTATTTTCATGTCGCAATGACATCACCCAACGGCGAGAAACGGTCGAATCTGCACTCAAATTATTGCTTAATAATTATCATATTCCGCTTGAAGAGGCTTCGATCGAAAAGCAAAAAGAACAAGTCTTAGACCTTGTTCATCTTAATCCTGATTATCATGTATACAAAGCCCAACCTGATTTCAAAAATAAAATATGGCAACTTGCAGTCAAGCAACTTAAAGAAGCGATTATTATAGACTATCTTGCCCAACAAGAACAGATAATGGTTACTGAAGATGACGTTGCAAGTTACCTTAATTTAATTAAAAAACCAAGAACAAAAGAGTTTGTTTATTTTGATATAACTCCATGGAAAATGGGTGGCAAAGACAGGATTATAGCGCACGATGTGTTACGCCAGCTCTGTTTACGAGAAAAAACATTAAATCACGTGTTGCATCATTTAACAAAAAAGTAATACATCTATACACTTAATATAAAAATTATATATAAAATTACTTTATATTAAGGCGTACTTGTATGAAAACAACAGAAAATCTTATTATTATTGGTTCCGGCCCAGCAGCTCTTACCGCAGCAATTTACGCATCACGATCAGCGCTTAGCCCGATCATTATTGAAGGACAAAACCCTGGAGGGCAACTGATGGGAACATCATTTGTAGAAAATTGGCCCGGAAATGTAAAGATTTATGGACCGGAACTCATGAATAATTTAAGACAGCATGCTACAGCCTTTGGCACACGTTTTGTAGCTGGTATGGTTACCAACGTACATTTCGAAAAAAACATGCATACGTTAACGCTCCATAACGGCTCAACATATACAACAAAGGCACTCATTATTGCAACTGGTGCGACACCAAAACGTTTGGGGTGCCTAGGAGAAGCAGAATACTGGGGCAGAGGCGTAACAACCTGTGCAGTATGTGACGGGGCATTTTACAAAGACAAACCGGTGCTTATTATTGGTGGCGGAGACACTGCACTTGAAGACGCATCATTCATGACCAACTATACCAACGATATTACCATTGTTCATATTCTTGATCAGCTAACCGGGTCTCACGCCATGCAACAACGGGTGCTCAATAATCCTGCAATAAAAATCATATATTCAAGTACCGTTACCGGCTTTGAAGGTGATGGTAATCACGTAACGCATGCCCTTATTACTGATAAAAAAACGAATACAACAAACAAACACGCCTTCAGCGCCGCTTTTGTGGCAATCGGGCTTCAGCCAAACACAGGGATTTTTAAAGATAAACTAGAACTTGATAAATACGGCTATATTATTCATAAAGAACATACTCAGACATCCGTTTCTGGTGTTTTTGCCGCGGGCGATGTTGTGGATTATCGCTACCGCCAAGCTATAACCTCCGCTGGCTCCGGCTGCATGGCCGCCCTCGACGCCGAGCGATACTTAAAAAGCCAGGAATGACGCCGAAAAATTGCATATTGCAATATAAAAATATACAATAATATTATTACAATTAAATATATTATTTCTCGGGAATAATTTTTTGAAAATATTTACATCGTACAAAATTATAATTCTGCTCATATTCACCCTCTGCGCAGCTGAGGCTCAAGCATTCAGCTTCAATCCATTTCATTACATTGGTTTATGGTGGAAGCCGATTATAAAACAACAAAAAGGCTATACTTTCACAACAACGTCTGAGGGTAAAATTGATATAGCAAGATCATTAGAAAATAATGAAAGTTTTCATACGGCAGAGTTTAATACAGAAGTACAAGGTATTCCTTTTCAAGGTTTTATAAGCGCAATAGGTGCGTACGAAGAAATACAAAAAACACAAGTAGCAAGCGAGTGGGATGAAAAAAAACATGGCCTTGCCGAAATTATACAAGAAAGTAAGCAATCCAAATTACCGACAGAAGCACGATGGTATTTTAGCCCTCACGGCACAATGGCACGTTATTACGCTCAACATCTTCCTGTAAACATTGCAACCCAATTGAAAAGCTGGAGTTTTTTCTTTAAATCAAGCAGGCCATTCCAATCAAATGCTCGAAAAAATCTATACATTATGGATGCATTACAAAACGCCTTTACGGCTACAGACAATGAATTCACAAAAAAGCACCTGATTGACGTTAAAAAAAGGCTGGATTCAGCATTCCCATTAGTTAGTGCCTCCCCACCAAAATACAAACTGGGGATAAGACACTTTGCATTAATATTTATATACCAAAATAATGTTGTATACTCCGCATATGGAAAAAACATAGATACAAAAGTTATAGATGAAAATAATAACATTTTATGCGATTCAGTAGAATCTGATGAGGCTGGGCGTAAAATGCGAATACAATTTATACCAAAAAACAAACTACCACGCGTGGTATTTCATAATATTCCAGGCGACGAGATGAGGAAAAATACTATATCAAATTTATACTTAAATAAAGAATTATATACGCAAGATCAGGTACAAGAATTTGAAAAAACCTTTGAGGCTTTTTCAAGCGATCAAAAAGTTTTTTTTTCAACGGCGGTTATTCAAAAAAAATAAGGCGGCTTACAAAATGATGGTATCACATAAAACCATAATCATGCTCATGCTCACCCTCGGCGCGGCCGAGTCTGAAGCATTCAGCTTCAACCCGTTTCCATATATTTATGGTCTTTTAACGTCATTAAGAAGCAAAAAGGAAACATATATCTTGATCAACCCACAAGAGAACCCAAACGGCCAGGCTGACTTTTTTAGCCATGACGACACCTTCAGCAGTCATTACAGTTTTTCTACGCCAAGAGGTGATTTCACAGGATTTGTTATCACCACCGCACAAAAAAATGTATATAATAATAGGCTCAATGCTATCAACTGGAAAACTGACTCAACAAATCCTGATGTCGTATTTATTACAGACCAACAAAAAATAGACACCGGCAAAACCATGGCGCAATTAATAGGAAACAATTTGCCGAATGATATGCTATCAGAATTACATAGTTGGCGAGCCTATCTGCCATTCACTTCAATGGACGGCCATGTTAAGCGAGCTGCTATAAAAAACGTATCTCAGGCGAAAGACGATATGGAAAAAATTTTTAATAAATTAAAAGTTCAATCAATCTACAGTTCGACAGGTGCAAAACTACCGGAAGTTTGTACTGCTGGCCTCATGTTCACTCATAAAGATAAACTTATATGCGCAATAATATATCTCAGGGCAAAGAATTTGCTCAAGGAGCCTAATTTCTTTAATACCGATGGTAATAACAACAACTTAAGCCTTGATCCCCTTGTAAAAAAAATAGACGACGAGTATGAAATGAAAATTCTATCATTGCCTCAAAAAAGCACACCGAGAATAATAATACATAATTTCCAATCTTCGAAATTCGAGCCCGCCATGCAACAAAATAGCATAGCTGATACTATAGAAGCCTATGCAACCAAGTATTACAACAGACAAATGAGCGAGCGCACAGTCGGCCTCAGTAGTATATTGAGTGATGAGTTCAAAAAAAGCTATGCGGATCAGTACTTTGTCTTTGCAACGCAATTGATCAAAAAGCCAACAAACTCCCTAAAATAATGTTCATACCTTATAAAACTATAATTGGGCTCATGTTCACCCTCTGTGCAGCTGAGTCCAATGCCGTGAGCTATAACCCATTTACCTATATCTACAGCTTATTGACTTACTTTCGAACAAAAAAAGAAACGTATGTGTTCGTTAACCCAGAACAAACGCAAGAATCTACTGCTCCATTTTATGACATTATGAGCAATAATGGTCATAACGCTTATGGCTTTACAGCAAACACAATGTCCGCTCAAGGTTTTTTTGTCACTGATCGAAATGTAACACCAATAGTCAATCAGGCAACAGCTTCACAATGGAATTCTACAAAACATGGGATTGCCGAATTCGTGCAAGAAGCGTCAATTGCGAGCCCTGATCGCCTATGCTATAAACTCAATGCTGATAAAACTATGGCGCGATATATGGCAACACATTTACCACACAATGTAGCAGCAGAATTACGCAGCTGGAGGGCATTTTTTTGGCCAACTCCTATACGTGAACATATCCAAAAAGCCTTTATCAAAACAAAAAAAGATACAGAGAACCACCTGAAAAGAGTTGGCCGTTTATTAGATGATACGTTAGATACAAATAATACTATTATGCCACAACTATATGCTGCAGGATTAATCTTTTCCTACAAAAATCAATGCGTGTGCACAACTCATACTTTTGCCTCTAACAAGATCTCTCTTAATGTATCTTGCACCGGGAACAAGAATATAAGCCGTAAAGAACAATCATGTTTATTAATACCTCAAGACAGCGAACCTGCTTTAAAAATAGCGGTTACGCTTGCACAACAAACCCTAGACCAAGAGCCAAGTCCGTTCTTTGTCTTTGCAACGCACCTGGTCAAAAAAAAGACAACAATTCCCTAAAATAATAGGGTAGTTGGCAAAAAGTTAAATTTGGCTTAAACTATATAAAGTTAACGTATTTTATCCCAGTAAGGATGCATCATGTCAGTAACTTTCAAATTAAAAAGAAAAAAACGTAATAGAAAACACGGTTTTTTAGCAAGAATGGCTACCAAAGACGGTAGAGCTATCATCAACCGTCGTCGTGCTAAAGGCAGAAAAAAACTGACCGTCAGCGAAGAATAAATACAATGCCCCGTATAGTAAGGCGCATGACGCTCTGGTCCAAGAGAGAAATTCAGAAACTTTTTAGGACCTCCAAGCGGCTGCTACACCATCCGGGGCTTGATATTAAAATAGCCCCTCGTTCAGGCGATATCGGCAGACTCTTAGTAGTCATCTCCAGGAAAGTTGGATCCGCGCCGCAAAGAAACCTTATCAGAAGACGAATAAAAGCCATTTTTTATGAAAATAAGTTATTTGAAAAAGGGTTCGATTGGATATTTTTTACAAAGCCTGCGGCCACTGCGCTGACCTATTCCGATATGCACGGTCTTATAGATCACATTCTCACGCAGTTGCCCACCTCATCATCGCCCTTATAAAAACCCTCAGACCCCTCATCGGCCCCGCCGGCTGCTGCCGTTACCCCATTACATGTACGGCGTTTGCACAGCAGGAACTTATCAATAAATCTTTTTTTATCGCACTTTATAACATAACAGTTCGGCTTCTCAGCTGCAGCCCCCTACCAGAAATGCTACTCATTGCACGATACAGCGTAAGCGTATGCCTGAGAATCAAGCCGTGAAAGTTTTTCTATAAAGCTTCTTTTTTGATCAGGAGTGGCACATTGTATTGCGCGCCCTAAATACTTCTGAACCATATTGTAATCAGTAAGATGATATGACAATAAACGCTCAACCCCTCTTTCAAATAACAGATGCTGCTCTTCTAGAGAAAAAGTATAGGCAGTTGAAAGAAGGAAATCATGTAATTTTTGCAGATCACCATAGTCTGAAAAAGTATCAAAAAAATAAACTATTTTTTGTAAAAAATTATGATAATTATTAATAGAATTGTATAAATCAAGTAATTTTAAACAACAGTCGGCTGTAGAATTAAGTGTCATAACATGCTCAAGAACACCTATCGCCTCAATAAAACGATCCTTCTTTTGATAGGTATCTGCCGCACGCATATAGCATTCAACTGATTTGGTGTCATGAAAAGCCTGCAACAAGTCCCCCTCAAGCTGTGCGGAAAAAGCCTCATCCGGAAAAGAATGAGCCAAAAGGCGATACATATACAAAGCGCGTTCTTTTTCTTTACGAACAACAAACTCTGCTAATTTAAACCATGCAACATTATATTTTTCTGATGAAAACTGCGTCATTATCTACCTTTATATCATAGTGCCAAGAACACAAAAAAATTATCTGTATTTCAACATTAATATAACCTAAAAATAATTAAAAGATTTAGTTTTTTTAAGACAGGTATAAAATCAAGATAAGAAAAAGATGGTGCCGGGAGACGGAATTGAACCATCGACACAAAGCTCTTCAGGCTTCTGCTCTACCACTGAGCTACCCCGGCGTAATAACATGGAAATAGACTAAACTTTTATAATATTTTGTCAATAAAAACCCGCAATATTTTGCATAAATCTGGTTGCTAATACGAAGAGTGTTTGATAATATGAAGCTGTATGCATCTGCTTATCATTATACAAGAGCGCTTCATGAATAATTTAGAAGAATTACTACACAGTATTACACATGACTACTTTATTGAGCTAGAAAAGGCTCAAACAATGGAACAGTTAGAATTAGTACGAGTGTCCTATCTGGGACGCCAGGGTAAAATAGCCGCACTTATGGGTCTTTTAAAGAATATCCCCGCGGAACAAAAAAGCGTATTCGGGCCGCTCTGTAACAAGCTTAAACAGGACGCGCTCAATGGTTACACTGTAAAACAAGAAACATTTCTTAACCAAGAAATAGCACAACAACAACAACGACAAGAACATTTTGACGTTACGGCGTATTATCCTCATACACAGGGATCTTTACATCCATATACTCATATTATCGAAGAAATAGAAACTATTTTTATGTCTATGGGATTTGAAATAGCAACGGGTCCAGAAGTAGAAACTGATAGCATTAATTTTGAAGCACTTAATATTCCTAAAGATCATCCGGCGCGTGACATGCACGATACTTTTTGGTTTGACGTCCCTCATATGCTTTTACGAACACATACATCAACGGTACAGGTGCATGCGATGCTTAACAAACGTCCCCCTTTAGCTTTAATAGCTCCGGGAAGATGTTATAGACATGAAGCGACTGATGCATCCCATGATATTATGTTTATGCAATGCGAAGGACTGCTTATCGATAAAAATATATCACTTGCTCACCTACTCAGTACTACAAAATCATTTTTACAGGCTATTTTTAATAAAAAAGATCTAAAAACTCGCTACAGACCAGGATTCTTCCCATTTGTTGAACCCGGATTAGAAATCGATATGTCCTGCCCATTTTGTACGCATGGCTGTTCAACGTGCAAAAAAACGGGTTGGATCGAAATTTGCGGCGCGGGACTCATTCATCCAAATGTACTACAATATTGCAACATAGACCCAGAACATTATAGCGGATTCGCCTTTGGATTTGGGTTAACACGCTTAGTAATGCTCAAGTATGGGATTAATGACATTCGCCTTTTACATTCGGCAGAGCTCGAATTTCTTAAGCAATTTTGAAATCTCGTATAAGCAAATTTTTTTAAAAAAAGGAGATATTCATGGACATAATCAAAGCAATTATTCCCGCAGCTGGATGCGGTCGACGATTTTTACCATATACAAAATCTGTCCCTAAAGAAATGTTGCCCCTCATAGATAAACCAGCAATTCAACATAGTATAGAAGAAGGCATTGCATCTGAAATTTTAAATTTTATTATTATTACCTCTCGCGGCAAAGAAACGCTTGCAAATCATTTTGACAACTATCCAGAACTTGAGAACATCATCAAGACTGCTGGAAAAAATTCTTCCCTCCATAGTCTTGATCGTATTTCTCGGACAGCAAACTTTAGCTATGTACGCCAACCAGAACCACTTGGTTTGGGTCACGCGGTTCTTATGGCAAAGCATTCCATTGCTAAAGAACACTTTGGCATTATGTTGCCGGATGATATTATTATCGGTAAAAATCCTGGCCTCGGACAACTTATTCGCATTGCACGACAAGAAAAAGCCAGTGTCGTTGCTGTACAAGAGGTGCCGCGCGAATGCATATCTTCATATGGCGTTATTGGTATTAAAAAACAGATTACACCAAATTTATTTCAGGTATCTCACATTGTTGAAAAGCCTCAACAAAAAGACGCTCCATCTAATCTTGCCGTCATTGGTCGCTACGTTTTGTCACACAAAATTTTTGCATCACTTGAAGAGATTAATACCTATAATAATCAAGAATTACAGCTAAGTGATGGAATAAGCCATATGATTCATAACAATGAACGCGTTTTTGCCTATAAAATACAAGGGACACGTTATGATATCGGGACGCCAATTGGTTGGTTAAAAGCTGTGATAGGATACTCGCTGCAGGACCCTACGTACGCACCCCATATACAAAAATTTTTAAACGAATTATCGACGACAGACTCGTTTTTGTATAATCCTGCAAAAACCATCGAACACATTCTTTAAATATTTTTCAAATAAAAATTATATTGTTTTTTAAAAAAATAATATATTACACTATATGTATAACTGGGAGCATTATGAAATATGGTGGCATAATTATTTTTTTAATCAGCTCATATATGTATGGCGCTGTCGGGTGCAAAGATATTAGCAAGCATGGATATCGCTGCAATGACGGTGACGAAATATGCTGCAATGCCTACGATTATAAAATGTTGCACTTTGTTCCATGCCCATGCCCTTGCAACAATTATACAGCTATGTATACCCGCGGCCGCTGCTCTAACTGCCTACATTATAATGTCCCGGAAGAACTCGTCATTCAATGGGAAATATGAAAAAGATACTTTTTATTATTTTTGCTTATAGCAGCTATAATTTTACTTTTATTGATAATTTTACTGTTCTTGAAAAAAACCTACAAGATTTAACTGCTAACTTGCAAGCGTATCCAACTTTTGCAGCCTGGAAGTATGTCTGTGACAACAACAAATACCCCGCAACACCACTTAACTTTGAAGAATTCAAAAAAACTATCACAGATTTTTGTGAATTACAAAACAAAATGCTTAACGCAGGACCATGGCTTGATACACAACCAACTTTCTTAGAAATTAAGCACACTGTAACGGGATTTCACCCATGGATAGAAAAAAAAGTTCTTCCAGCCGGCGTGCAATTACTTTTTCATGCTGATATCCATGGCGATAGTGTATCTTTGCTGAAATATTTGCTTGTATACGTTGATCTTGAAAGCGATTTTAAATTGAGTAACCCCAACCAGTACTTTATCTTTTTAGGCGACTATAGTGATCGCGGTATGGCGGGAGCAGAAGTATTATATACCCTATTGCGTCTCAAATTAGCAAATCCTGATCACGTCATACTCTTGCGCGGCAATCATGAAGATGTTGCAATAAATGAAAGCTATGGATTTTTAGATGAGCTCAAAGAAAAATTTAAAGCTATAAAGCTGAGAGATTTTTCAAAAGTACTTAACACCTGTTATTCCTACATGCCCGTAGCACTTTTTCTTGGGATAAAAAATACAAACGCAAACTATATAAACTACCTGCTCTGCTGCCACGGCGGCCTCGAGATCGGCTACCAACCACAAAAATTGCTAGAATCACCAAATAAAAACAGCTATCAATTAATTACATCACTTAGTCCCATTGCAACGATACAACAAATACCAGAACTGATTAAAGCCCCTGGTGAATATTTTTCCCAAAATTTTTACGAAAGTGATCCTGCAACAGAAAATAGTATACAAAAACTCACACAAACACTACCCAAAAAAGATAAACTTAAAGAGCCCGCAGACATTGGTTTCTTGTGGTCAGACTTTGAAGTCGATCAAAAAAAACCTCTTTTATATAGCAGTAAACGCGGCGCGGGGCTGATATACGGCAAAAATATTACCGAAGCATTGCTCGAATCTTACGGAAGCGCAGACTATTCTGTTGTCGGTATCATGCGAGGCCACCAACAATCGGGAAGCCAAACACCCATGATGCACAGTATCTTGGCAAATAAAGGGGTGAGCACATTATGGCAAAACCAAAATCCCAAAGCCCTCCCCAAGATTAACTTGTATAAAAATATTGTCTGCACATTTAACGTCACTCCAGAAATATACGGCGCGGGACGCTTTGATTACGATACTCACGGCATAGTAATCACATCAAACGAGCCCTTCGCTCAATGGAAATTTGAAATCAAAAATTTAAAACGCTAAAAATTTATTTTTTATCAGCTATGCGCAATAAAAATGGGATAATAGCGTCGGCATTGAGCGATAAAGAATCTATTTTTTCATCTATCAAAAACTGTGCCATTTCGGGATAATCGGACGGAGCCTGTCCACAAATTCCGATTGGTTTATGCGCCTCATGTGCGCCGGCAATTGCCCATTGTATCATTTTTTTTACCGCGGGATCACGTTCATCAAAAAGCTGGACTAAAGATGTAGAATCACGATCAACGCCTAACGTGAGCTGCGTAAGATCATTAGAGCCTATCGAAAATCCATCGAACAAAGCAGAAAATTCTTTGATCAAAATAACATTCGATGGGATCTCGACCATCATATATAATTCAAGATTATTAACACCACGTGAAAGGCCATAGGATGCCATCTTATCTATCACGCGTTCAGCCTCAGAAACTGTTCTGACAAAAGGGATCATGATTTTAATATTGTCAAAACCCATTATTGTTCGTGCGTGTACCAATGCAGCACATTCAAGCTCAAAGGCCGGAGCATACGCCGCATCGGTGTATCGAGCAGCACCGCGCATACCAAGCATTGGGTTCTCTTCTACATGTTCAAAAAAAGACCCGCCAATAAAATTACGATATTCATTAGTTTTAAAATCACTTAAACGAACAATAACCTGCCGCGGATAAAATGCTGATGCAATCATGCCAAGAGCTTGAGATAATCGTTCAATAAAAAATGCACGATTACTTGCGTAACCTGCGGTCATAGTACTGATAGTTTGTCTTGTTTTATTATCAAGTTTTTCTGGTTGTATAAGAGCCATGGGATGTATCCCGATCATGTGGGTAATAATAAACTCTAATCGCGCAAGCCCAACGCCCTGAGTCGGTAAAAATGATGTTTTGAAAGCACTATCAGGATCAGCAAGATTAACCAATAATGGCATTTGTGATCTCAGCCCCTTATAAGAAACAGTATCTGTATGATATACAAGTACACCATCATAAATACTGCCTACAGAACCGTTACTACAATCAAGTGTAATTTTTTGGCCATTTTTAATAGTACTTGTGCCATGCTCCGTACCAACAACTGCCGTCAGCCCAAGCTCTCTGCTGACAATAGCAGCATGACATGTCCTACCTCCAAAATCTGTCACGATACCCACTGCCTTTTTCATATACGGTACCCAATCGGGATTGGTCATCGTCGTAACCAAAATATCACCAGCCTGCAGCATACTCACATCAGAAAAATTTTTTATAACCCGTGCCGTTCCGGTGACAATTTTTTGTCCAATCGCCTGACCAGACACCAGCAATTTTGCCGTATGATCATCCAAAGTATAATAAGCAATATCTGCGCCACCCTGCTCATGAACATGTACGGTTTCTGGGCGCGCTTGTACAATATATAATTTATTATCACGACCATCTAACGCCCACTCTATATCCAGTGGGGTCCACGCACCATGCATGTCAGAAAAGTATTTTTCAAGAATAATTGCCTGTCGGGCAAGTTCAAAAACTTGTTCATCTGACAACGAATACGTGTTTTGTAATGCTACTGGCGTAACTTCTTGCACAACACCACCATTATGACCATACACCATTCGCGTTGCTTTTGATCCAAGCGTTTTTTTAATTAAAGGCTTATATCCCTTACTCAACATGCGCTTATCAATACAAAATTCATCAGGATTAACAGCACCACTGACCACGCTCTCCCCCAAGCCATACGATGCATTAATGAGAACAACGTCTTTAAAACCTGTTTCTGTATCCAGCGTAAACATAACACCGGATGATCCGAGATCAGACCGAACCATTTTTTGCACACCAACAGATATGCCAATTTCATATTCGTTAATTTTTTTTTCGATTCTATAAGCAATGGAACGATCAGTAAAAAGTGATATACATGCTTTATGATAGGCATCCACAACTGCCTGAGCACCAACAATGTTAACAAATGTTTCTTGTTGTCCTGCAAATGAAGCTGATGCGGAATCTTCTGCAGTAGCAGAAGATCTTACAGCCACATCACAACTATCTACGCCATATTTTTGAGAAAGCTCCTGATAGGCCTGAAAAATTTCTTGCATCAACTCATGCGGTATCTGTGCCTGCGCAACAAGAGTTCTTATTTTTGTTCCCACCTCATGAACGTGATCAAGATTCTTGTGAACACTGTTAATAAGATTATGAATTTCCATCGTAAGATTGTTTTTTTCAAGAAGCAACCGATATCCATCAACGGTAATAGCAAAACCATCTGGAATGCACATGGATGATGGCACGTACTGAATCATCTGTCCCAATGCCGCATTTTTTCCGCCAACAATTTTGACATCTTTTAATGAAATTTGATTGAAAAATTTTATATACATCATATATAGTTTACTCTATAAAAAACGTGGTAAAGAACATAACTCAAGGATACCTATGTATACTACCCTACAAAAAAACGTATTATTGTCCACAATACTTTGCCTCTTATGTCTCCACGGCAACATTTTTCTTCAAGAACCAGATACGACAGAAAAAAATAACATTAAAAAGTATATTCCAAAAAAATTCGATTTTTCGCCACTTACATTTTTAAGCGAACAACAAAAGCAAGAGCATTATGTTTTATACACAAAATATGTCGAAAAGCTTAATGAAATAAGAAGTAAATTGCCACAAGCGCAACGTGCACCGGGGCCAACATATTCAGAATTTCGCTCACTCAAAATAGCAGAAACATTCGCGCTCAATGGCGCTCTCCTGCACGAACTTTATTTTGAAAATATTATTGGCAAAAAAAACAAAAAAATAAATAGTAACCTAAAGCGCCTTATTCTCGAAAACTTTGACTCCATAGAAGAATATCTTAAAGATCTCAAAGACTGCGCTGCCTGTACGCGAGGTTGGGCGATTACAGGATTTTCACTCCACGAAAATGCGATTTATAACTTTGTTTTAGATGCCCACAACGAAACCGTTCCCGCCATGACCATTCCGCTCGTTGTGATCGACGCCTATGAACACGCTTACATGATAGATTTTGGCATTGATCGAGCAACCTATCTCAATGAAGTATTTGCACATTTACAATGGGACATTATAGAAAAACGTATCAGTAATTATTCAAGATTAACAATATCATTAAAAGACTGATCGTCTTCTTCTTCTTTGACTTCTTCAGGAACAAAATCTTGCTCCTGCTGCTGCAATGATGCATCAAAAAATTCTTTAATCGCATCACAAATATCCCTGGGCAAACCAACCATATAGGTTACGTCATACGACACATACTCTCCTATTATTTCTGATAAGGCATTATTATTTGGATTATATGCGATAACAACTAACACATCCCCATCATGCTCATATGGAATAAAAATATTCCGGAGCATAACATCTTTTGGAAACATTTTTACAATATTATGGTCAAAAAAAAGACCAACGACGTCTATCGCTGGCACCTGGTATAATTCAGAAAGCGCTTCGAGCAAATGCTCCTTTGAAATAAGCGATTCTTCTAATAAAAAATCTTCAAAGGCAATTTCAGATTGCGCCTCAAAATTTTTCTTCAAAACACTAATTTCTGAACTCTTAAATAGATTGTTCTTTTCAAAAATAGCGCACAATGCGTCCACAGTATTGGTAAATGCTTTCATAATCAAACTCTCCTCTTTGCATGATTATAAAATACTTCTTTACGTAATGAGAATAGTTGTATAAAATTTGTAGGATTTTTTATTTTTATTATAGGTAACAAAAATGATACTTTTTATTATATGTTTTTTTATCGCACCATACTCATACATAAACGCCATGCAAGAAGTCCATGTCTTGCACATCACATTCCCTGGACAAGAACCTATGAAAACTCAACTCTTTAGTTCGCAAAAAACAAAAGAAGTCTTTTTATGTCCATTTGACGATTCATGTTCAGACAAAACACAGCATAATAAAGAAGCATTATTACAACACATAAAGAAAGTGCATAAATTCGATGCTCAATTTCTAAAAAAATCAATAAATTTCTAATCAACCAACCCAAAAGCCCTGATAAAATTAAGCACGGAGATAAGATAATTTAACTATATAATGGCTGTTTTTTACGTTCTTGCTGTTCATGTTCACGCAGGGCATCAAGAATATCATCAAGATTTCCTTCCATAATCATGTCCAACTTTTTCAGAGTAAGCTCAACCGTATGATCGGTAACGCGATTTTGAGGGAAATTATACGTACGAACTTTTTCGGAACGCATACCGGTACCAACAAGCTGTTTTCTCTTTTGACTCATCTCCGATTCATGCTTTTCTTTTTGAGCAGAAACTAATCGGGAAAGTAATACCTTTAATGCTTTTTCTTTATTTTTGTGTTGCGACCGTTCATCCTGACATGTCACCACAAGTCCCGTCGGAAGATGGGTAATACGAACGGCAGAATCGGTTGTATTGACGTGCTGCCCACCAGCACCACCTGCACGATAAACGTCAATACGCAAATCAGCTGGAGAGACAGTAGCCGCTTCAATGTCATCGGCCTCGGGCAACACAGCAATGGTGGCCGTAGAAGTATGGATTCGACCAGCGGTTTCTGTAGCAGGAACCCGCTGCACCCGATGAACGCCCGACTCAAATTTGAGATTGCCGTATACATTATTACCCTGAATATGAATAACAACTTCGCGAAACCCCCCAAGATCAGTCCCACTGGAACTCATGATAGTTGTCTTCCAGTTTTTCTTAAGAGCACACAGGGTGTACATCCTCAGCAAATCACCTACAAACAACGCCGCCTCTTGGCCTCCCGTTCCAGCCCTTATTTCAACAAGTGCGTCACGTTTATCAAGAGGATCCGGCGGATACATCAATATATCCAACGACTGACGGGCATAAGCAAGCTCTTTATCTAACGTTGCCAGCTCTTCATTGAATAACGTGGTCATTTCAGGATCTATGTTAAGAGCCGCTTGCTCTCGCAACACAGAGTAGTGCCCCTCAAGCCGCACAATTTCCTGATGCTTATTAAGTAATGTCGAAAGCGTTGAAAGCTCTTTTTGCACCACATGGCGTTGAGACGCTTCAATCGATGTTGAAATAAGCTGTTCATTCAGCTCATCATAACGCTTTTGTAATGAACTCCATAAAGAATCAGTCACGCGTGCCACTCAATACTTTTAAGCTTTGTTGCCTTTTTTATACTTCTTTTCAAACTTTTCAATACGACCAGCCGTATCAACAAATTTGGTTGCGCCGGTAAAAAACGGGTGACAATTCGAACATAGAGTCACGCGTATATCTGGACGGGTTGATTCAGTGGTGAATTCCTTGCCACAAGCGCAATGTGCGTTAATAGCATACACTTCTGGTTGAAGATTTTTTTTCATCTTTTTTATCCTTACATAAAATTTTATTCTATTTAAATATACATGAAAATGAGTAATCAGTAAAGGCCGTTCGCCTACTTTTCGAGGGCAAGCGCTCGCAATTCTCGATTTAGGAAATAACTCAGAATAATTCTGATAACCACGAGAATAACCAAAATGCCCACATTATAATAATCTGGCCTCAAGACCGAGCCTATAATATCAGCTCCCACCAAAAATTCTAGGCCAAGTATAATACTATTGCCAAACTGTAATCTAATTTGATTTAACGTGTATAAACCTTTACCAAACAACAAGAGCACGAAGTGGTATATCCCATAGAAAGCTCCTTCAGTGATAACAGCAACGCCCATGAGAGTAATAACTTCGCGAATAAAGAGTAACCAAGAATCAATCAACATAGATATCTCCAGTAAAAATATTTACTTTTTGACTATATCATAAAATATTGGTTATTTTCAAAGATTTTAGCAATCCCGATCAATAAAATTGACATATATTGAAGAGAAAATTTAAAATACCATTAATTATTGACTATCTTGTTAAAATACCTAGGGGTGATATATGAGATATATTATGGCGCTACTATGCTTTATGTCATTAATTACCCATAAGGCGGCCAATTCTATGAGCACCATAGAAGAACCTGGCCCGATTACCGGTATTCTCATGATAAATTCTTATGAAAAAAGAATGTGCTACGCTGGTGAGTTTTTCGCTCAGCCCATCGAACAAGCGCTCAACATACATATTGCACCGTCAGAGCCGGTTGTAGAGATCATAGCTATGAGTAAAAAAACAGAAATTAATACTCTTGATTATGCTGCTCGCTGGACAGGAAATAAACACTTTCAATCATTCGGCAACCTGCCGCATTTGCTACCGCTATCAATAATAGATAAAAAAGAAGGGGAAGTTATTAAAATTATTGTTTGGGGGAAGGCTGTAGAGCTCATGTGCCAGCAAAAAAGTTTTCAAAAACAAGACACCTTTGAAAACGCGCTCGATAATTTAAAGGAACTTTTTATGCACCAACCAAGTTTTCATATGCAGGACAAAAAATTACTGATCGATGCACGTATTATTGTAAAAGATAACAATATATACAGCAATGGTCCCAATGGGTACAAAATAACAAACAGGGAGACCAATACATGAACTACTCAAGAATAGTATATTTTCTCGTGATTACGCATAACACAGTCTACACTATGGACACGCCTGAGGAACCAACGATCCCTCACCCAATTAGCGGAATCATCATGATTAATAGTTACAAAAAAAATATTCACTATGCAGGAAAAGATTTTGCTCAATCTATCAAAGAAATCTTCAATATTGACATCCCACCCACAGAAGCAATTGTCGATGTTATTATTGTTAATAAAAAAACAGAAGACACGCCACTTAATTATGCAACCCATTGGGCAGCCGTCAAAAACCCTCTTTTGCAAAAACGTTTACCATCATGGCTACCAATTTCCATGATAGATACAAAAGAAGGAGACATTATACGGCTTACCGCATGGGGTAAAACTATCGAGCTGACGTGCCAACAACAATGCTTCGAACTACCAAATAATTTTGAAACGGAAATCGAAAATTTCAAAAAACGATGTAATCAAATAATGTAATTATTTTAAAGCATCTTGCTCTATGCTATCTATGGAAAGTTCATCATCATACATTATAGGGGCGGTATTGACTTTAATCTGCTGCGCAAGATATCTTTTAATCATAACAGACTCATCACTGATGTTATTTTTTGCAAGCTCACACGCCCAATTGAAAATAATAATTTTGTGATCCTGTTTAACATCTTTCAACCCATTAATATGCCGAGCGCATGCTATAACAGGAGCGAATTTACATTGCGCACTTGTCATATATAACGCATCAATGCTTTTTTGAGACGATTCCCCTTTTAAAAAAAGACTTATTTTTCCAGCATGTGAAGTTTTAATAATATTTTGATCATCTACGGACATAACCCTATGTTCATCGTACAAAACAAGCACCGGACGCGTATTGCCCTTACCCGTTTCCATGCCATGACAGGTAGTCATTACCAACAACATAACCAACGCCACAGTTTTTTTTGCATAAGCCATTATAATTCTTTCAATTTATTGTAAATACATTACACGTGAAATGCATACCTGAACTACCCGCCACCAAAAAAGCAAAGGCTATTTTAACCGCGCTATTTTTTTTCATTGCATAAAACCCTGTAATATATTTTATTAATTTGCATGACAATGGTATCAAATTTTATTTCACGTGGCAAAGCATTTTAATAATAATAAAAGCATTGCAATACATAGATGAGTAGCGTAAAATGCATATTAACTAAAAAATTTAATCTTTATTCTATTGGAGAGTGCGTGAAGCAAACTCAGCATGGTACTATAATACTGCTTAATGGCGTTTCGTCTTCTGGAAAATCTGCGATTATACATGCATTACACGCATCACATAAAAATATAAAAATTCTTAAAGTTGATGATTGGTTTCCTGATATTTTAAAAAATGTAGCTCAAGAGCATGGCTGGCAAGAAAATTCAAACATTTGCCCGTGGCTCTATTTACATACAGCAACAACAGAGCAAACCGGGAAATATTATTTTGATGTAGAATTACGAGAAAAATTATTTAATAATTCTCACAAACTTTACGAGCAGGCAAAAAATTTTGCCTCAGAAGGACAGAATGTCATTATGGATACGGTTCTAGAATATGAAAAAGAATACACGCGGTTTGATAATTTTTTTCGCAACGAAAAAGTAATAAAAATATTGGTGTACTGCCCATTAGATATTTTGTTACAACGGGTAGAACAACGTAATGCATGTGGCATAGTCTCAGAACAAAGAACTGCGTTTCAATCTTTTGAACAATTCCCAGCGCTTTTCAAATTGCAAGAACATGCGCATGAACCTGTTCTCGACATCGTAAAAAGCACCGTAATAAAACAGGCTCTAGAAAAAGCTATCCAAGATTTAATAAAAAATACTATCGCAGCCCCCTATTTACCAAAACTGGACGAATTCAGAAAAAAATTCTCACAACAATTTAAACTTGATGAACAAGAAACAATTACATTGGTTCCAAGACACGCCTACAATCTTATTCTCAATAGCTATCACAACTCCCCCCAACAATCCGCGCAAAAAATATTGGAAATAGTTGATTTAAAAAACAACTTTTAAATAATAACGGCCCGACAATTAATAACTTCTATTTTATGGATAACAACGCCTGAAATATTTTTATTAATTTACAAGATTCTTGCGCATTCAATGCGTCAAAAAAAAGCGTATCGGCCTGTTCAACTGCGGGCAATGCCAACGTTAATTTTTCAAATCCACCTGGCGTTAATAACGGGCTTTTGCTTCTTTCATTTAATGAACGCACGCGCTTAATGAGTTTTTTTGCTTCCAAACCACGTAATACTTGCGATGTTGTATTAGGATCTAAGCCAGCAGATCTACTAATATCTATTTGAGCAACACGTTCATTATTTTTTGTTAACCAACCAGTGGTAGCCAAAACAACAAACTGCGGATGCGTTAGGTCAAAAACTTTTAACGTCTCTTCTATTTTACTCCGCCAGTGCATACTCACCCTCCATAGCAAATATCCTGGGCTTTGCTCCGGAGCCTCATATATAGTTAATTTTTCCATACCAACTTTATTTTTCAATATTTACTCCCATGTTAGCAGCAAGTAACAAAAAATCATGCTCAGGAATTTCAAACAATCCATATCTAAAAACAAACCCCCAATGACTCTTGTTTTTAATAAAAGAAAGTGTATCGATTAAAGGCTCTATTGCAACATCCCGCGCCGGCACAAAATCAACATCACGCCGCCACGGGATAAAATCATCACTCATTTTAAATAGATACGGTTCTTTATCTTTAATCTTACCTATCGCTGTAAACGCACGACAAGGCTGCTTCTCGCCAAAAATCTCTGTCGGCGAATAATATATAATCCAATCACCCGACTTCATTCTTTTCAACGGCGCCTGCTTGCCGTGACACACCTGTGCAATACCCGATTGTATGCCTTTTTTAACATGTTCTCTACTTGCAACACCGACCCAATATTTTGTCATTATTTCCTCACACCGCATAACATTTTAATTAATCATACGTATAAGTATAATATGCATACGTATAATTTCAAGCTATTTTGATATTAATTGACAAATTTAAATATAATTGTATAATTATACTTACTTATATAATTAAAAATTAAATTACAGGACTAGCAGTATGAAATATCTAGCTTTTTTAATAACACTCTTTACTCTTCAATTTCCATGCCTAGTGCTAGCTACTGCAAGCGATATTGGCTTTGCTGAAGCACAGGGCCGCAGACCGACCATGGAAGACGCTCATTGCGTTGCCATACAGACTCATATTGCCTTTTTTGGCCTCTATGATGGACATGGCGGTAGAAACGTGGCTGATTTTGCCGCACAGCACCTGCATAAAAATATGTTTGCGGCGTTACAAGCTGGAAATCACATGCATAATGCACTCGAAGCTGGTTTTGTAAAAACACATAAAGATCTTGATGCGGCATCATTTAACTCGCGAACACAGGGATGTACCGCAATTGCCGCGGTTCTTACTGATGGAAAAATATATGTAGCCAATGCAGGCGACTCACGAGCAATCATATGCAGAGCCGGTAAAGCTATTGCTCTTTCAGATGACCACAAGCCCAACAGACCTGATGAGCAAGCACGCATTCAAAAACTTGGGGGAAAAGTAATCGTAAAGGGCGTTCCGCGCGTAAATGGAAGACTTGCCATTTCGCGAGCATTGGGAGATAAAGCTCTGAATCCGTATGTTATACCCAATCCAGAAATTCGTGAACAAATAATAACGACTGACGATGATTTTTTACTTATCGCATGTGATGGCGTATGGGACGTTCTTGATAATCAAGCGGCTATTACTATCACAAAAACAGCTCTCAATAATAACCCAGGCGATTTCAACAGAGCTGCCGATACGTTAAAAAATGAGGCTTTACGTCGCGGCAGCACTGATAATGTGAGCGTAATGGTTATTAACCTAAAAAATTATCGCCCCTATTCTTCGTAATATTCGCCGTCATAATAATTATCATCGTAATCACCATCATAATAGTCATAACCATCACGAGCAAGAGCCGCGCCGCCCATAACACCCAGCCCAACACCAAGTCCTAGACCGGCACCATAACCGCCATAGCCATATCCGCCGCGACCATAGCCACCATGCCCATAACCGCCATGACCGTATCCACCGTGACCACCACCATGACCGCCGCCATGGCCACCACCACCGCGTGCCGATACGTATGATACAGAAAGCACTATCGCTATGCATAGTAAGATTTTTTTCATATCCATCTCCCTTATTATTATTTATATATTCTATTATTTATTATTTTACCGAGAAATCGGCTTAAAAAGCAAGATTTAATTGTGATTTAAAATTAAACATTAGTATACTTATAAGGTATAGTGATACAATAAAAAAGAGATTCCCAATGAAAAAATTATTACCCATTATCTTAACCAGCCTTTGTCTATACACACATATTGATAGCTATAACTTACATGATAAACAAGCATTTGATTATCTTATAAAAAGGCCAACTTATTTTTCAAAAGCAAAAATAGAAATCCCAGTAGATTTATCTTTTGACAGCCTAAAAACATGGATCGCTAAAAATTAATATGAAAAAATTATCACAGGATTTTATTGCGAATATGAGCGGCCCGGCATTAGACAAAGTTAAAGTCACATTTGCAGATGTAATTGATGTTAACAAGTACCCTTTTTCTCTACCGATCATTAAGAATTTACAAGAAATAGAATTTCCCACACAAGTTACTTTTTTCATTGGAGAAAACGGCTCTGGCAAATCAACCATACTTGAAGCAATCGCCTATAAGGCTGGTTTTGGTATCGAAGGTGGCAGTAAAAACATCAACTTTGCCACAACACATCAAAACGCTTACAACGGTACACAAAATCTTGCTGATGCCTTTACGCTTTCGTGGCGCAGCAAACCCGCCAATCAAAATGGTTATTTTTTTAGGGCCGAAAGCTTTTTTAATATAGCCAATTATATTGATGAACTAGCCAAAGAAGATTTTAAAGCTTACGCCTCATATGGCGGAAAATCATTACACGCCCAATCACATGGCGAAAGTTTTCTGGCATTTTTTAATAACCGTCTTGGTGACGGTGGTTTTTTTATTTTGGATGAACCGGAAGCAGCCTTATCACCCCAACGGCAATTATCATTGCTTGCCATCATGCATAAAATCTGCAAAAATCCCCATTCTCAATTTATTATCGCAACACACTCACCGATACTGTTGGCATACCCCAATGCAACCATTTATTCTTGCGATTCAGATACGTTAACCAAAATTGCATATACTGATGCGCAACATTATAAAATTACAAAACAGTTCTTAGATAATCCAGACCGCTATTTACATCATTTATTTGAAGATTAGCCTATAACATAGGCACCTCTACTACTTTTCAACTTTTTTTATTGCTTCAACTTAAATCAAACCTATATCATAAAAAATATGTAAAAATTTTTTTACGCTTTTTTAGGGAAAAATAATGATGTACATCAAAAAAATACTCTATTTTTTATCACTACATTTCATATTTTTTTGCCATATGATCGCCGCGCCTCGTGTATACATAATTGGAGATAGTCATTCCAATTGGGGTTTTAGCAATATGGGGCAAACAGAATACATTTTTACTTATAATGACGTAACAAAAATACCATTTTCTATTCATTGGACAGCATCAAAAACTATACGCGACGTTATAACTCAAGGATTGGATATCACTCAATATGGGGCTCGAGAAAATGATATCGCTCTCTTTACTTTTGGTGAAGTAGATGTGCGACACTACAGCATTGACAAAGAAAGAGAAAATAAAAATTTTGATAAAGTTCTTGATTCTCTTGTTGCAAACTATATTGCAATAATTAATCAGAATAAAAAACGTTATAACAACTTTCACTGCATCATAATGGAAGTCATGCCGCCAGTATCTAACCCCGGTTTTTATGGACCACTTGCAGATAGAATTTCAATAACACATGCATTAAACAAAAAATTAAGCGAAGCTTGCAGGATACACGATATACTCTTTTTGCGGCTACATGATCTTTATGCAAATCCAGATGGCTCACTCAATTCTGCCCTATCCGACGGCTGCGTTCATATTAATATGAATCACAATTTACCCCTCAGACGCCGTTTAATAGAATTGTTATTAGAATCAAAAATTAACGTACACTGATCTATTTATGCCATGTATTATAAGCAAGCACGCCACCAACAGCCGCAGCGCTTATGATGCCCAAACCTATTGCACATTTTTGCTGAGACTGACCAGATTTACCATACGCCTCAATGTCTTGCTCCACCTTTGGTATTACCTTGTCCGAAAAATAAGTAATTTGCTCTGTAAATATTTTTAACTCTGGCCCTTGAAAACCTTCATCAGAACCCTGCGAGCAAGACGCAATTTTATAGGGGCTTTTACCCGTACCATATGCATGGCTTGCAACTGTTTTTAAAATCCTCATGCGACTTTCTGAGCTAACATGAGAAATTTTTGATCCAAGAAAATAGATCAGATCAATATAATTTAATATTGTTTTATCGTTTATCTTCGTAAAAACACCTGATAAAATAGACACATCAACCGCCTCACAATTTTTTCTCAAATCGCTTATGAATATCGGCTTGTACAAATCCAATTGGAGTAGGTCAGTACCTCGATCGCCTAAATTTTTTTTTAAGTCCAATACGGATATTTTATCTTCGTTGAAAATTGCTACTTTCGCAGTACCGGAAGACCACAAATACCCACTCACTCCCAGCCCAATAGTGCCCAAAAATAACGCGCCAGTTTGCATGGGAGAAAAGGGCATGTCATGAAACCAAGATTGCCCAAAAGATGGACAGGGCACGCTTAAAAAAATAAATAGTGCAATTTTATAGGTACGCATATTGTTCCAATACAATTAATGTTAATACAATCTATCATAAGCAAGCACGCCACCAACAGCTGCAGCACTTATGGCGCCCAAACCTAGCGCCCAATTCTGTTGAGAAAAACCCGCTTTACGACAGGCTTTAATATCTTGCTCAACCTTTGGTATTACTTTGTCCGAAAAATGAGTAATTTGCTCCTTAAAGCTTTTGAACTCTAACTTTTGAAAACCGCTATCAGAACTCCGTGAGCAAGACGCAATTTCATAGGGATTGCTATATGTGACATAATATGTATGTGACGCCATCGCTCGCGCAACCCTAACACGAGCCTCTTTTTTGTATTTTTCGACCAGCCTTGATTCAAGAAAAAGCATTGTCTCGCCCCAAGATAATGTTTCATTTTTTTTAATTTTTTCTTCAATAGTCTTATCCGCCAGCCAAGCCTTGCTCAGTATCCCATAAATAAACCTATGAAAGAGCTCTTTTGAACATTTTTTCTTAATTTTTTCTAATTGAGGCGCATAAGTGTTATCATGAACAATATCAACTAATTTCAGATCAGACTTTAAATCGCTCAGCAAATCTTCATCCATCACATCTGCATCATAGTCGGTACAACTGTTTATTTTTTCAGCACCGGAAGACCACAAATACCCACTCACTCCCAGCCCAATAGTGCCCAAAAATAACGCGCCAGTTTGCATGGGAGAAAAGGGCATGTCATGAAACCAAGATTGCCCAAAAGATGGGCTCGGCACGCTTAACAAAATAGATAATGCTATTGTATATGTACGCATATTGTTCCAAGTAAAAAATGTGTGTATTAAATAAAAAAACTGGCTCGCGCCAGCTGTAATTATACTATTCAGTATAAAGATTTTTTTGAAATTGCGCCCGCCAGGCGTAGTTCGAAGAACGAAGCGTGGCGGGAATGATGGGACTCGAACCCACGACCTTCCGCGTGACAGGCGGACGCTCTAACCAGCTGAGCTACATCCCCAAAAATTTTTCTTCTGACTACTTCTCTGCCTGGGTGACAGAAAAATATGGCTCTGTGAAATAGCCGCCGAGTCGACACGCTTTGCTCAGGACGAGCGCGGCGCCGAAACTTGGCTCCTCGGGCAGGATTCGAACCTGCGACCTAACGATTAACAGTCGTGTGCTCTACCGCTGAGCTACCGAGGAATACTTGGTGGGCGGTGCAGGATTCGAACCTGCGACCCCCAGTTTGTAAGACTGATGCTCTGCCAGCTGAGCTAACCGCCCCCCTGTAAACTAATTACAAGATGCTTAAATTGTAATTAAAGCTTCACAAAATGTCAAAAAATTTATGATAGGTTACTATCTTTTTATAAATAAAGATATACTTAACTCTGTAAAACAGACTTACGCTATAACCCTGGAGTCATAAAGCATGGCAAAAATAGCTGATTACCTCAAAAATATTTTCTACCTGCTGATCATAGTTCAATTAGTCCCTCTTCTTTTTATGGTTATAAAAAAGCAATATAACAACGTTATGAACCCCAAAACAAAAGTTGCTGTTATCACAATAAAAGGGACCGTCGACAATGCGAGCCAATATACAAAGCATTTACAAAAATATTTTAAAGATAAAGAAATAAAAGCACTCTTATTAAAAATAGATTCACCAGGAGGAACAGCAGGAACAGCTCAAACTATTTTTAATGAAATAAAAGAGCTTAAAAAAGAATTCCCCAAGCCAATTGTCAGCCTGGTTGAAAATAGCTGCGCCTCAGGAGCATATTATATCGCCTGCGCCACCGACACCATTATTGCACCGGCATCATCATTTATCGGCAGCATTGGGGTCTATATTACACAACCAAATTTTAAAGAGTTTATAGAACAATTTAAAATTCATTATAGCGTTACTCAAAGCGGCATGTATAAAACAGTTGGAGATCCCCTTTTAGCACCAACCACTGAAGGCCAAGCGTTATTACAAGAACTCACTCATGATACGTATCAACAATTTATTAGTGATGTAGCAGAATGCAGGCATATACCGTTGCAATCCAACAAAGAATGGGCTGATGGTAAAATATTTACTGGAAGACAAGCACTTGGACTCAAGCTCATAGACAAACTAGGATGTTTTTCAACAACAGAAAAAATAATTAAAGAAAAAGCATGCATAACAACTGAGATAGAATGGATTAAACCATCAAAGCCGTCTCCACTCACAACGCTTTTCGGCGGAGATGATCAAGATGGTCAATCATATCTCGAGACTACATTAAATACCGTATATAGTTGGGTTACCAGCAAACTAGATATTGCAATAGTATAAAAATTAAGGGGGCAAAGCCCCCTTAGTTAATTACTTTTTTTCACAGATGGCGCATGGTTATTAAGATGCGCATACAATGGCCACCGTTTTTTATCTTTACTCAACATGTGTCGCTTTAAAATATACCCAACTTCAGGGTCTATATCTTTAAATTGCATACAAAGACATGTTGCTACGTGTGGATGAGCAGTAGTATCAACCATAGCCTTAAGCGACTGATGCACAAGAAGCATTAAAAAACTACACAATAAAATATATGCCTTCATACAAGCGATCCTCATTTTTTATATACAAGCGAACAAACTGAAATTGAACGAACATCAATCAGGGGCTCAATTTCAACAACATAACTAAATTCATTAAGTTTATACGATTTAATACGACCAAGCCCAAAGCCATGGGGGAAAATAAGACCGTCTCCTTTAGAAATTATCATATCTCCAACTTCAAGATTATTAAGATGGCTTACAAAAGTAAATGCAGTTGCATTAAATTCATGCAGGCCTTCATGAATTCCCTGAGCATGAGTTTTGGCGCACACGGCAGCAATCTTACAACTTGGATCAGTAATCAAAATTATTTTACAATAGTAGGGATACACCTCAACTACGCGCCCGAGCAAACAATTATTGTGAACAGCCACCATGTCAACCTTAACGCCTGCATGGTGCCCCTTATCAAGCAGCAAATAATGCATATTTTGAGAAAAATTTTGTACGATAACATGCGCCTGTACAACATTTTCTTGGGAATATCGCTGCTCATATTCATACAATTCTTTATAATCTTCTAAATAAAGAGCAGTTGACACCAAGGCTATATTTTCTGCTAATAAAGCAGAATTGTCCTGACGATACTTATCAATAATTGTTGTTAACTCATCTATTGTTTTACGATTTTCAAGCATTTTTTTAATAGGTTTAATAACATGATGCTCACACATAATAACGGGGAATAAGATATATGAAGTTACATGCTCGACAGTTCCTGGTCTCAGGACAAACAATCTGCTCGCAGCAAAAAAAATAATACTACCGATAAGAAACATACGTAAAGAAATTAAAGAGTTTTGTTGATAAGCCATTACAATTCTTTTCTGAGTAAAAATAAAAAAATAGTTTAATTATAATACCACAGACCACTAAAAATCCATAGCAACTCGTACACCACAAGAACCAAGATCATGAACAATGTCGCATGAAAATCGACTATCCATAAATGATTGAGTAACGCGTAAAGCGGAAACGCCATAAATAATACCCAATCCAGCACCTGCAATAAGTTGCGAAGTAAAATGACGATTAGCTGATGCAAAATTAACAAAAATGCCTCCAGCAAAAATCCCTAAAGGAATCCCCCACGATAATCCCATAGATAAACCGAACAAAGTTGCAGCATATGCGGCTTCCATCATATGTCCTGAAGGGCATCCGCCATACGCCTTTTTAGAAGGGTCAAAATATTGATTTCTTGGTCGCAAGCAAGCATTTGTTTTAAATAATTTAAGAACTTTTTTACCAACCCATGTAAGCGGTAAAGAAATTGCAAACACTTGTGCTGTTGTTTGTAATTTCTTATTACAAGGATAAAAACTCAATGCAGAAAGCGCTATAAGCTCTACGGTTAATCCATGATTAGCGCAATGATAACACCATCGCGGCAATTGCTTTACATTATAATGATGTCGCGGACAATAAAAACAACGGTGCACTTTTTTATCAACAACCCGCCCAATAATATACGGTGGTGCAAGCGCCGCCATAATTTTAAGCGTGTCTTTAGTAAAAATATCAATCGTAAAATCAAGCATCGTTGAGGGTATTTTTTGCAAAGGCATGCAGATGGAAGGCTCCGAGCCCTCAAGCAAAAAACAATACATTACACAAAATGTCCAAAAATAAAGCAGTTTTTTACGTACGTCCATACCCCTGCCCCCTATAGTTCCCCCCTAGAGCATACTTAATTACGCAAAATAGATGCAATATTTGAATATTATTTTTAATAATTTTAGAATAATATTTCTAGATTTTTATTAATTAAAAAAAGCGTGACCACCAAATACATGTCTCATGAGAGCAATCAATTTAGTGGCAAAAGAGCCACCTGTTTTTAGTGAATCTTCTCGAATTTTAACCGCCTGCGCAATAAGAGAAGCTGCAATGTGCCGTTCTTGCGCTTCTTCGACAGTCCATTTTCCGGTACCATGTTGACCAACCTTACCTGAAACAGATATAAGATATTGATCTTTGTTAAGCTCTTGAGATATAAGCGATAGAAGATATGAACGAATAAGAGCCCCATGCATCCACGCGTCACTAATGTGAGCGATATCAAGATTATTATAATAACCATTGCGCAAAATATCGAAGCCTTCGCCATAGGCCTGCAAAAGAGCGTATTCTATCCCATTATGTACCATCTTTACATAATGACCAGCGCCCGATGGACCGCAATATACATAGCCATCTTGAGCAGCTAGTGCTGCAAAAATAGGCAGACAATACGTAAAACTATCTAATTGACCACCAACCATAAGAGAAAAGCCTTCTTCGCATCCTAATTGGCCGCCAGAAACACCACAATCTACAAATTGTATACGTTGTTTCTGCAAGTACTCGTATCTTCTTATAGAATCTTTATAGTGGCTATTGCCACCATCAATAATAATAGTATTATGCAACCCAAGAGCTATAACCTGTCCCACTATTACATCAACCGCTTCTCCGGCAGGGAGCATTAACCAGATTATATCTACGTTATTTTTAATCATCTCTTCAAATGAAATTACCTGTTTAAAATGCTTCACAAATTCAGGTATTTCGACACGTGTGGGAGCAATATCATAACCAACAACATCATAACCCGCACGTAACAAACGTGTTGATAAAAGCTTCCCCATCGTACCCAACCCGACCATACCAATGCGTGATATTTTTTTCATATATGATCTTTCATCATGTCATAGGCAGCTACAGGGCCTAGAGAACCCTTTTTATATGTGTGTAGGGGCAATTGCATTCGCTTAACTTCATCGATAATATTCCATTGATATTCGATTTCATTAAAACTCACCGTGCTAGAACGATCTCCCCGTAATACCTTATCAAGTAAAAGCTCATAAGCTTGCGGCGTATACGGGCCAAATAAGCACGTATAACAAAATTCTAAAGGAACGCGTACCGTCTCATCATTTATACCAGGCTTTTTCGCATTAACTGTTAACACAAAACCTTCATCAGGAAAAATACGAATAGTAAGAACATTAGGCATACACAACTGGTTACTATTAAATAAACAGGCATGTTGTTCTTTGAAAAATATATTAATCTCGGTTTCTTTACGCGTAAGGCACTTGCCGGTGACAAGATACACAGGAACTTTTTGCCAAATACTGGTATCTATCACTATCTTAAGCGCCGCAAACGTTTCTGTTGTTGAATGCGCGTGTACATCTTGCTCATCCAAATACCCGTCATATTGACCTATAACCGCCTGCACCACACGCATATTTTGTAATATTTTCGTTTTATACGCATGCAATGTTGCACTATCAAGATTTTCAGGTTTTTCCATAGTGATAAGCGCAGCAAGCTGTAATAAATGATTTTGCATAACATCTTTTAATGCACCGTATCGATCATAATACTTACCACGATGTTCAATCGAAGCGGACTCATTAAGTGTTACTACAATACGATGTATATAATTATTATTCCACAATGGCTCAAAAATAGCATTTGCAGAACGCAAAACAAGAATATTATTCACTAATTCTCGTGTTAAATAATGATCGATATAATAAATTTGCTCTGCACTCAAAAAAGCCGTTATACCGTCATTTATTGCCCGGGCGGACACTACATCCCATCCCAATGGTTTTTCAAAAACAACCCGATGCAATATATTTTTTGAGCAAATTAAACGAGCATGAACACTGTTTTTAACAATAGAACAAAAAAGATCTGAAGGCGTGGCGCAATACACAACTCTTTGTTGATCGCAACCAAAAATATGTTCACACTGATCAACAAATTGAGATAACTGCGCGTACGTATCACTACTTGCAATATCACACTGATAATAGAAAAAACTTCTTACAAGTTCATCAAATGTTACTTGATGAAGCTCTTTTATATAAGCTCGAGCGTGAGACAAAATTTCTATTGCTGTGGTTTTTTGATCAGCAACGCCAATAATCAATAATTTTTTCTTTTTTTTAATAAGTTCATATACTGCAGGCAATAAGAGCCTCACTGACAAATCGCCCGTTACACCAAAAACAATAATAGTTTGAACAGCCATAAGCATCTTTCTGATAAAGATATACTTATGAAACCTATCAATAGGTTACCTCTTTTTACAAGAATTTATTAAGAACGCCGGTGCCGGTTATCTACATGAAGAGGCATTTCATTATTTTCTACAGAATGATCGTAAAAATCACGTAAATCCTGCGCTAATTCTGGATACGCCTTCTCAATAGTCATTACTTTACGACAATAACGAACATCGATCATTTTTCGCTTCCGTTCGTCTATAAGATGCCAATTATTATCACCACCATCTAAGACACCACGACAAAAAGCCTGTGTTAAAACAGCGGATCGCAATTCGTGATTAGCATAAGCTTTTTTATTTTTTTTCAAATAATCCCTCACCCAATAAATACCAGGCCCTCGTATATTCGCAGCAATATATAGACTAACATGAGGCTGATTATCAAAAAATTTTTGAGCCAATATATCGATCATATTGATCAAAAATTTTGATTGCGACATGCCAAATTTTTGCTCCATAAGTACTTGCGCAATTACATTATGCTTTTTGCTAGTCGCACCAAAATGCATAATATCTGTACATATATCAATTTTTTTTGGCGTACCACTTTGTGATGGAACATCTCCCACAAAATATGTTTTACCATTCTTATTATCTACCGAAATTTGCAATAAATTCCCTGCAATAAGATAGATAATTTCTGATGGCAATGCATCAAAATCGCTCATACCAAATAAACAGTTTCCAGAAAAACAACAGACTATGATTAGTTTTCTTATCACAACAACCATCCTTTAATTAAAATTATTTCACAATTATTTAAATGGTACTTATGTTTTGATACTAAACAAAAAACATCAGTTGTCAATTATTATGGCAACCTTTTATATCATTATACAACTGTTGCAATTCTGTAAATATTTTTTTTGAGCGATCATCCTTCATGCGCTTCAGGCACCAATTACCATCAACACGCGACTCTATAACATGATACACTTCTATCCCTTTTTTCATGCGCCATAATCCGGCCTGCAAGCGAGACGTATTATCGAAATAAAGATTATAGATACAATAATTTTCACGATCAGTTACCTGAGCAATAGAAACCGGCTTACGCTGATTCATACAAAAGACGCTCGCTGTATGACCACTACATAACAGAAAAAAAATATTTAACATTACTTTCATGATAAACCTCTACTTTTTAATCAACAAGACGCGCTAAACCCTTTGCTCTACTTTTTTCAAACATATATCTGAAAAAATACAATGCCGCTACAAGATAGATACTATTCAATATCATTGCCTGTGCAAAAAAAGTCCATACTATTGTCCCATCAATGACAAAAACCCTTAACATCTTGAACGTATATGCCATAGGCAAGCACAAGGCAATTTTTTGCATAATCATGGGCAAAATATCAAGGCTATACGTAACGCCACTCAATGGCATAAATAAAAATCCCATCATATATACAAGCGTCTGTATGCGTGCGCCATAATACACTAAAATAGCAGCCGCCAAAAATCCCATCGCAAGACCAGAAGCAAACAAAGAAATAATGAGTGGTACAAGCACCCACCCCAAATTAAAAAGTACAAATGAATTCACCAACCACGCGAAACAACCAACATAACCCACCACAAAAATTGTCATGACAAATGCCAAAACTACACTTGATGACATCCATTCTGCCAAGGTAACAGGACTTGCAAACAAATTATTCATATTGTGCGACCAAATTTCTTCCAGCATACTGCCAGAAATTTCTAAATTAACTCTCACAATAATTTGCCACAAAACTATACCGGCAATAACGACCGTTTCGAGCTCAGCTGTCATGACGCCAATATTTTTTAACCATACTGATGTAAAGCCAAATATGACAAGATCTATAAGCGGCCAATAAAATATATTACTCAATTTTCCAAAGTCTCGTGGAATCTGCATTAAATGCCGCAATACAATAGCGCTGATACGATACCATTCCATAATAACTAAACCTTTTTAACAATATGTAAAAAATAATCTTCTAATGTCGGCTTTTCTATCGCAATATGTTCATAGGCGATACCATTATGAGCCAAATGCATTAACAACTGAGCAATCTTGTGCTCATCAACAAAGATTTCAACAATGGTATCAGTAATAATATGCGCCCAATTATTTTCTTGCATAGTAGCCACGACTCGCTGCATATCACCAGCAATAATCAATCGAACTCGTGCTTGAGAAATCGTTGATGCAAGCTTTTCTGGTGTATCCTGTGCAATAATAGCGCCATTTTTTAGCACAAGCACTCGGTCGCACATTTCTGTCACCTCATCCATATTATGAGAGGTTAATAAAACAGAAATGCCATGTTCTTTTTGCTGTTCTAGAATAAATTTTCTTACATCAATTGCAATATCGGGGTCTAATGCAGCCGTTGGCTCATCAAGTAACACTATTTTAGGCTGGGTTACAAAAGCCTTGACCAACATAACGCGCGTTATTTGCCCCGCAGATAATGCACCCATTTCACGATGCCGAATATCCCACATACCAAACAACGTTAACAATTTTTTGCAGCCATCATATCGCTGTGCATAAGACAGCCCATATAATCTTCCATAAATATCAAGATTTTCCCATATGGTTAAACGAGGTGGCAATTTAACATACGTACTCGCATAAGAAACATACTTTAAAATTTCTGATCTATGCATAAAAAAATCTTTACCAAAATAAAAAATACGACCACTTGTTGGCGTAAGCGTACTCAGCAACATAGTAATAATAGTAGTCTTGCCGGCGCCATTGGGCCCTAATAAACCTAATATCTCGCCTGATTTTATATCAAACGAGATATTATTCACCGCTATAAACCCGTCGGCATATTTTTTTGTCAAACCCTGCACTGTCAATAAACTCATAGTATTCCCTAAAAAACAACAAAAAAAATGCCACGATAAATTTTATCATGGCACTACAATATAGACAAATTAACCATCAAAAAGCTTACGCAATCAAAGCTGGACCTGCTGGCGTAAGTCCCAGCAATATCACAGGAAGATTTGCCAACAAGTACCCTCCTGCAGGAATAGATGCAATACCACCTATTATTTCAAATGCTAGCTGAGTTTTCCTAAGCGCTTTGCTCGCCGAATTATATACATGAATAGCGTGCGGACTATCATATATAACACTGGATTGGATATCTGACCATTCGATATCAGGATTAACCCCGGCAACAAGTTTTACCCCATCAGAACCAACTTCAGAAAAAGTAAGTAGATATATACCACGAAATCCTGTATTAAAATCGTCATCCTTATCTGGATACAGCGTCATCGACTTTTTAACTTTATACAAATTCAATAATTCTGCACCAGGAATACCCTGTTTATACTTCAGCACCAACTGCTTAATTTTCTCTTTGGCTTCGTCATTAAGCGTATCCTCTCTCAATTCAACCTTAATAACACCCTTAGAGTTATTTTTTATATTTAACTTTGCCGACTCAAGTAAATGTGTGCAACAACACATTATTATGAGCAGAATAACATGTATCATTTAAAGCTTTTTACGCACTGCAAGGTCCAACATAACACCCGGCAAAGCAACAGGAAAGACGGCTCCGCCTATGATTTCCAGCGCAACACCGGCTTTTCTCAAAGCTTTGGTCGCCGAATTATATACCTTAATAGACGTCGGACTATTATATATAACGCTTGACTGAACATCAGACCATTCAATATCAGGGTTAATGCCGGCAACAAGCTTTACTACAGGGGTATCAATTTTTTCACCCCTGGCAATTTTATTGATTCTATCCGTATCAACTTCAGAAAAAGTAAGTAAATATATACCACGAAATCCTGTATTAAAATCGTCATCCTTACCTGGATACAGCGTCATCGACTGTTTAACTTTATACAAACTCAATAATTCCTCACTAGGAATCCCTCTTGTATACGCCAGCACCAACTGCTTAATTTTCTCTTTTGCTTCGTCATTAAGCGTATCCTCTCTCAATTCAACCTTAATGACACCCTTGGAGTTATTTTTTATATTTAACTTTGCCGACTCAAGTAGGCTTGCCCATAGACTAAACCCGATTAACAATAACAAAATCTTCTTATTCATACACTTCTCCACGATTATACAGTTACTACCTATAATTAATATTAATTTATATCTGCAATAAAAGTCAATAAAAAGACGGGGCTAGCTATTATCTTTGGTGAGCAATGCCTGTAGTTTTTCATACAGTTCAAAATATTTTAAATGTATGGTAAATAAAGTACACCCAAACGCATTTTTAGCAATTAATGACGCATTATCATACGCCCATGATAATTGGTGTATCTCAAAAATTGCTTCTTCACAAAAATTTTTTATGACAACAATGGTTTGCATCTTTTCTATATCAACTATATATAGGTTACAACCTTCATCGTTTGTACCATATGCTACATATTTGCTACAAGGAGAAAATGCCGCATACCTAATTTTTTTTTCAGACTCAATTACAGCAAAAGATTTTAAAAGATCTTGCTTAATACTATAAAGAGCAAGCCCATTTTTAGTAGCGCAAGCAATAAGATTTTTTTTATCACTGACAAAAAACTCCATATCAATATTCAAAGAAAATGAACGTTTTTTTCCATCGTTATCAATAACAATCAAACAATTATCTGTCCAACTGGCAAAAGAACGTTCTATAAAACCAATCCCACCAGCTAAAGAAACAATATTATCCATAAAATAACTACCTTCTGCGTGTTTATGCAGCATATTAGTTATGGATGAATCTATATTATACTTTTCAACCATTGCAGGATTCATAAAAAAGCAATCGCGTCCATTAATCATAGTTGCTTTACAATGCTTGTCATATTTAAAAATACGATTTCCACTATGACGATCTATAACATGACCCATGACGCCTGAACCGTCAACATACGTCACATATCTATTATCACTTGATACACAACTTTCCGGTATACTATAGTTATCGTCATAAATAATCTTTGGATAATGATGTGAATTTTTAACATAACAACATTTTCTACTAATCGGCAATTGAAATTGCTCGCATTGTATATATCCCAACATTGCGATTGATAATTTTTCGATAATATGCGCAGGTAGGACCTTAAGCTCATCTAGATAATTTTGAGTTTCTGCACTATGCACATTAAGAACATTATCATTGACTAACTCAAGATCACCTATTATGTTATGCGCCACGGCAGCTATAGATACATCAAAAAGAGATTTCGGTTGAAAACTGCCACATTCAACTATGTGTATTGTCGCTAATAAAAAGCATGTTAGTATCATCATTTTACCATCAACGCCAGCATTTTTTTATACAATTTTAAATCTATGGTAAAAATCTTTCTTAGCCCATCTTCAACAATTAATGATGCATTATCATTCGCCCATGATAACCGAACTATAGGAAAAGTATTTTTTTTACAGACTGTTATAACAGCAATAGTTTGCTTACTTTTTATATCAACAATATATACATTACCATCAGTCTTATCTGTACCATATGCTACATAGTTGCTACAGGGCGAAAAAGTAATTGATGCAATACTTTTATTCGGCACAATAGTTGCCACAGGCTGCAAAAGATCTTGTGTAAGCTTATAAACAGAAAGCACACCATTGGCAACCAAGGCAATGAGATTTTTCTTATCACTTATAAATAAATCATCATCAACAGCTACATGAAATGCTTTCGCACTTCCATCTTTATCGACAATAATCAAACTATTATTATTTGTATAATAGTGAAAAGAACGCTCTATAATGCCAATCCCATCGCCTACAGAAATAATTTTATCTCTAAAAAAACTAGTTTTTGCCTGCTCATATACGGTATTACGTATGCGTGAGTCTATATTATACTTTTCAACAGTTTTAAAATTCATAAAAAAGCAATCGTGGCCATTAATCATAACTGCTTTACAAGCGTCGTACGTAAAAATATAATCTCCGCTCATCAGATCTATCACATAACCTTTATCGCAATTACCCCGAAAAATAAAGTACTTATGATCATTCGACATACAACCATCATAGATAGTATGAGCTTTTAGCGCACTTATTATTTTATCATTTTTAATTTTTATATCATAAGCAGAAATACTTTTACTGTAGAGATCTCTAAATAAATCATCACAAACAAGCGCCTTGTTATCGAGAGTTATTACACGGCAAAGCTCTTTGGGCGACAATTGTCCCAACGCTGCAATTGATAATTTTCTGATAATATCTGCAGGTAATATCTTGAGCCCATCTATATATTCTTGAGCTTCTGTACTATCCAGATCAAGAACATTATTATTAGCTCGCTCAAGATCTCTTATTATTTTTTGTGTCGCAGGACGCAAACACATATCAACAAGAGATTTCGGTTGAAAACTGCCACAATTAACTATATTTACTGACAATACCAGTACAATAAAACGCATTCCAAACCCCTGAAAATTATTCAGCAAACTGTTCTGGATATTTGGTATGCCATGACGCGCTTTGTTCGTAAGCATGAGCAGTCTGATATATCAAACTTTCAGAAAAATCTGGGCCGATCAATTGAAACCCTAATGGCATATTATTAATAAATCCACAGGGCAACGATATAGCTGGCATGCCAACAAGATTCACCGGTGCGGTAAAATAATCCTGAAGATCCATTTGTAACCTATTTTCATTAAAAGCTCCAAACTTAAATGCCGTAGTAGGAGTTGTTGGCGCAAAGAGAAGATCAACATTCTTAAATGCTTCAACAAATTCTGCCCGCATAATACACTGCACTTTTTTGGCACTTTGGTAATATTGATCAGCATGACCTGCCGATAACACATAGTTGCCAATAAAAATTCGTCGTTTTACCTCGGAGCCAAAACCTTGCTGGCGCGTCAACGCATACACATCAGAAAGAGAATCCGCTTCAGGCGAACGATACCCATAGCGCACCCCATCAAATCGAGATAAATTTGAAGCGGCTTCAGCCCTACTCAACATAAAATACACCGCCGCACCATAATCCATAGTCGGTAATGACAGATGTACTATCTCAGCACCAAGCTGTTCAAACTGCTTGAGCGTATTATTAAAAAGAATAAGAGCTTCCGGATCTATACCCTCTGCATTAAGTGCGTTATCAATAACGCCAATTTTTAGATTTTTTTTAAGAGCTCCCGTTAACATACCAGTACGATATATATCAACAGGATCTTTATGCGACGTTGCGTCTAATGAATCATGTCCCGCTATAGCGGAAAGAACAATCGCATTGTCCTCAACCGTTCGCGTCATAACACCAATTTGGTCAATCGAAGAACAATACGCCACAAGCCCATATCGTGAGAGTAACCCGTATGTAGGTTTCATACCCACAATACCACAAAATGCCGCTGGCTGACGAACAGACCCACCTGTTTCTGACCCCAATGCCCACGGAATAAGCCCCGCAGCAACTGCAGCGGCAGAACCGCCACTCGAACCACCGGGGACACAATCAGAATTCCATGGATTAACCGTTTTTTTGAAAGCTGATGTTTCGGTTGAGCTGCCCATTGCAAACTCATCCATATTAGCACGCCCCATTAATACAGCGCCGTGCTCTTTAAGTTTTTTAACAACCGTAGCATCATAAGGAGCAACAAAATTTTCCAAAATTTTAGACGCACAGGTCAACTTTCTACCCTGCTGACAAATATTATCTTTGATCAAGCCCGGCACCCCCGACAAAATACTATCAGTATGTATCGTTGGCATTACTGTTTCTTTATCAAAAAGCTCCAATGCCGACCCAACTTTGCTATCATATTTTTCAAATCGAGCATAGAAAAAATCTCTCAACTCTATAAAAGAAATTTCTTTTTTTACCAATTTTTCATGTAATGTCTTTAAAGGTGAAAATGCGAGTTTCATAAAAAAAGCGTCCTATTATTTAATAATTTTTGGAACTACGAAAAAATTTTCTTCAGAGAGGGGAGCCTGTTCAATCAAAACATGCGATTCATAAGCCACGACACTATCAGGTCGAGTAACATTTTTAGTTTTGTTATCAAGTGCACATTCTCCATACGAGTGCGCAATTGCTTGCAAGCCTGAAGCATATGTTAACACTGAATCGAGATCATGAATTAGTTGACCCACTTCAGCATCAGACAGATTTATTTGTGATGTCTGTGCTAATTTTAAAATTTCTTCCCTTGTAATTTTTGACATGCCCTATTCCAGATTCTTTGATATGTAACTGATATTTCCATGCTTGTCCGCTCAGTCGATAATAATAAATAATGCTCATGATCCCATTATTAAGGTAAAATGATCCATAAATAAGAACAAACTTAAGCATTCCATGTAACGGCAGAAGAGAAATTGCGTATGAAACAGGAAAGAAAAACCCCAAACACACAACAAGCCTAACTACCATTACCGTCTTTACATCACCCGCACCGCGCAATGCGGCGGACAGAATTAATTGTAGCAAATCGCAAAAAACAAGTACACTCACCAGAGGAAAGGCTTGTGATGCAAAGGCAGTAAATACGCCTTTTTTATCAAAACATTGTATAACGCACGATGGCCACAGGCAAAAGATAAGCATAATCGCAAACATCATAAGAATAGAGATAATTATTATTTTTTTTATATTGGCGATAATACCCTGCCAATTTTTCTTACTATAATCATTGCTTACCAAAAACGTGATAATTTGAGCACACGCAATAGCAGGAACAAATGCTAACTGCTCCATATCTTTTATAACAGTAAAACTTGCCAAAATCATCTTTCCCATAGGCGCTATCAACATCGCTAACCATATTTTTGCCGCTGCTAACGTAGCCTTATCAATAATAACCGGCCAACTGAGATATATAATATTCACAGCCAATGCCATATCGAGCGATTCATATAGGCCTATACTATATTTTCTCATATCTTTATCCCAAACGATATACGCCACTGCAGAACACAGCATAACCGCATACTGAATAATAGAAGCACAGGCTGATCCCTGTAATTTCATTTCAGGAAATCCCCAAGCTCCAAAGATCAAAACATAATCAAAAAAAATAAATATGCCGCTCCCAAACAAGAAAAGCATCATAGGAACACGCGTATTCTTAATGCCACGCATAAACCCGATAAGAGCAAAATACATAAATGCAAAAAAGATACTGACCGCACGAAGCCTCAAAAAGGATGCTCCATGACGCATGATTTTTTCAGGAACATTATACAACCCATATATCTGGTATGCCGAAAAATAAATAACCAACGATATACAAGCACCCAAAAAAAAAGTAACCCATAATGCCGTGATGACAGTCCGGCCCACTGCACGATAATCCTGTAATCCATTATAATGACCTGAGATAACTAAGGTCCCAACAGAAAGCCCCTCTGCTATCTTGATGATAAAATGCATCAGCGTACTCGTTATTCCCTGTGTCGCATACAAAGAGGTCGACTGTAAATGAGCAATAAATGTTGCATCAATAAAATTAAGGAGAGAAGAAAACAATAATGCTGTTACAAATTCAGGAATAAAATAACGTAAAAGCGTACTATAGGATTCACCAAAAGATATCCGATCATTATTCATAAACCACGCAACTTCCGTTAATTTTTAAAAATAACATGCAAACAGCTTATCCTATAGTAATTTATTTACAATAGTTAAAGCATTACTTGTTTATAAAAAAAATAAACTTTCTATGTTTATTTTTTATCGTATATGATACTTCTTTTTCAAAAAAAGGCTTCTCCACGGGCCCCAATTCATAATGAGTAGACGCCCAATACGCCAATCGAGCATTTTTGTATACGCATGACGGTTTAAACATTCTTACCAATTCATCCGGATGCAATGATGCTCGAGAACAAAACAATTGTGCATCATAGTGAGTTTTTCTCAAAAAAGTACGCCAGTCATCCATAGATGTTTCACACTTATCAAGCGACAAGCTCGCAATAACATCCTGCAAAAAGCCAATCTTTTTCTGAGAAACTTCGATCAAAACGAGCGACAGATGCGGATATTTAATTTTCAAGGGAATTCCAGGAAATCCAGCACCCGTTCCAACATCAACAATCGTGTGTAATGCGTGCATATCAATTGCGCTACCAATCATCAAAGAATCGGTAAAATGGTACGCAATAACCGAGGAAAGTTCTGTTATTGCGGTAATATTAAAAAGCTCATGGACGGACATAATCTTTTCATAATATATTTTGAATTGATTAAGTTGTTCGTGCGATAAATTATGTGCTTGACGAAAACTTTCCCATATAGACATAGCGCCCCTTCTCGAGCATTCTAAGGTTCATTTTTTTTGAATTATAGCTCTCTCAATAGTATATATGTTAAAATGTGGAGCATCAAAGATGTCGCATTACTCAGAGGTTTTTTGCCATGAAACACATTAACGCTCTATCACCCACAATCATATTTTTAATTTTTTTTTACATACACGGTTCACAAGATATACAAAAAACAATCACCCCTCACATTATAACAATATTTATAAAACCATCAGACACCATGCCAACTAACACACCCGTTGATAAAAAACTTAATAAACCAGGCACCATCAACCGCACTATTATTAAACATCATTTAAAAACATTCCATAACAAAGGAGTATACGCAACATATGCAGGATTCGTTACCCATTCTGATAACAATGGCCAAATTATTTTTCCACGAAAACATGAAAAAAATGAGATGATCTATGTACTTACCCAAAAAATCAAACCCGTTATACTCCAAGGAAACACCGTGAACTATTTTATCGCCACTCCTCAAGCGGATGTCGCGTATTTTAAAGCAGAACAATTATTTGATGAACATAAAAAAATATATTATTGGCATGTAGCGCAACAGCCAGTTCCAGACAATAGAATAATTCCACCACTATCTCTTCATTTTTTTGTCAAACCTGAACATATGGTTATCCCTGAAGGAGATTTTGTTGCCGACAACAATCCAAACCTGTTATTACCAACAGTATATACCACAAAAGATATAACCATAGGAACAAATAGCCTGCTCTTTTTAAAAATAAGCAAGTTTTTTTCTCCTATAAAATTCGCCTATAATTACACTACAGAAAGATATGCGTTACGTATAAGGTCATAAGAATAAGAGCATTATACTTTGCATGGCCAAAAATGGTGGTATACTCATAAAATACATTGGTTTTTCTAATTTTTTGAAAAGGATATTGCGATATGAAATTACAAATCGCTTTTGACTTGCTAGAACTTGATAAAGCCCTTCTTATAGCTCATGAAATAGAAGACTATACAGATATTCTTGAAGTCGGCTCACTCCTTATTTACAAATATGGTGATACAGCAGTCAAACAGTTCAGACAGTCATTTCCCAACAAAATTATTCTCGCTGACGCAAAAATTGCTGATCGAGGTAAGGAAGTTGTAACTATTTTTGCACAAGCCGGAGCGGATTGGGTAACGGTTATGGCAGGTACAGGAAGAAATGTTATACATACAGCATGCGCAACAGCACATGATCTCGGAAAAAAGGTAATGCTCGATCTTTTAGACACAAGCTCTCTCGGACAATCAGCATTAGAAGCAAAAAGTCTTGGAGTCGATGCGCTTCTTTTTCACAAGCCTTCCGACGATGACGCACAGCTCACCTTCCTTGATCGATGGGACATGGTACGAGAAAATACACAGTTGCCTATTTTTATTTCGGCACCTATAACACGTGAAAATATTCACGAACTTATTGCCATTAATCCCACAGGAATCATCATCAGCAAAGCGATAACCAATGCTGATAATCCACAAGAAGAGGCTCGTTATTTTCACAAACTAATTGTTTAAATTATTTTTTTTGTTGTTCAAATAAAGTAAAAATTTCCTGAACAGATGTAGTTTCCTCAGGCGACTTATCAGACCGATAACCGATAAACCGAGGAAACCGCAATGCAAAGCCCAAATTTTGACCGCTCTTTCCAGCAGTATGTACAGGTGAAATAGTAATTTCATCTGCGCGAACAACACACACCAGGCTCGGCGCTACCCAAACATCGGGAGCAAGGTGCGGATCGCATACAACATTATGCAGCTGAGCTTTAAGCGCAATCTTATCACATTTTGCTTTTAACTCATGCCAATCGACGTCTTTCATACCAGTTCCGACTTTTGCAAGCGTCTCAAAACAGTCCTTATGTTTATTATAAACACCAACCAAAAATGCTCCTATACCAAACGCTGATCGCTTACCACTGCCATAATAGTATCCCAAAACAACCACATCTATGGTGTCTAAAAGAGTTCGCGATGCATGATATTTTAACTTTATCCAATTAAAGTTACGTTTTCCTGGCTGATAATGTGATGATGGTTTTTTTACAACAACACCCTCAAGCCCTGCGTTAATATTTTCTAAAAAATATTTTTCAAGCGCATCGGCAGACTCAACAGAACGCTCCGAAATAACACTGATTACTTCAGAAAATTGCGAAGAGACAATATGCAACATAGTATCACGACGCGTTGTATGCGCCTTATTCAACAAAGACTCGCCATCATGATACAAAATATCAAATAAAAAAAGCTTAAGTGGTAGTTGTTGCGCAACTTCTTCTACATCATGTTTTCTTTTTCGCTTAACCGTTTCTTGAAACGGCACAAAGCTTTGCGTATTTTCGTCATACACAATAGCCTCTCCCTCAACGATTAACGTTTGCACATTAATTTTATCAAAAGCTGCTACCAAATCAGGAAACATGTCTGACATATCACTCAAATTGCGTGAATAAAACCATCGTTTTTTACTGCCATTTCTATTATCACAATGAATTTGCAATCTAAATCCATCCAGTTTTGGCTGTACGGCACATGGTCCAATTTTCTCGAAAATATCTTGAGCAGTTGGGAGGCGCTCCGCCGCCGCTGGGCGTATAGGAATGCCAATAATAATAGACACATCATCTAATGCCGCTGCCCCCTTTTCTTTGAGAAGAGCGGTGATAAGACCAATATCTGCGCATACATTATACGCATGCTCAATACGCTCATGCAGTGACTTGCTTCCCGTAAGCATCCATGATAACGCATCAATAATGGTCATGTCAGAAAAGCCAAGCCGCAAATTGCCTAAGACAACGCGCACAATATATTGGGCAGAAAGTGCATCAACTGATGCCAAGAGCGTATATAAAAATTCTGATTTTTCTTCTTGGGATCCCGCTCCACCCATATTTTCTAAGAGCTCTAAATTATTATAGACAGATAAGAGGGTTGCGCTATGTTCATGCTCATGCTGATAATAGTGACCAACTACGGTTCCAAGATCACCACTTTTTTGCATAAGCTCATCAATATAGGCAACATCAGATGTTAATAAACGCGCAATGACACGGGTAACCAACTTATCAGCCATATTAAATTGATTGCCCTTATACGGTGCACGCAACAGACCAAGCGACAAATAACTAATAATCTGCGCCTCATGCGCCGTTGCTTTATCAAAAAGCTCCGCTAATAACTTTGTTATCGCCGTACGAGAAGACTCTGCATTAATACGTTCAAAATAATCTGCTACTGTTTTAAATTTCATATCGCCACGCCCGTTATTTTAAAAAAAACAAATATCTTTATAACGTAGCAAAGATTACTCAAAATGCAGAGCGCTTTTTTATGGCGTTGTTGTTTTTTTGCACGCTAATTTATGCTGCGACCAGTCAGTTTTTTGGCAAGCAACGGAGCAATAATACGCTCTTTTACACACCGTGCATTTTTTTGTTGACGTTGCACCACAACCAGAGCACATGGTAAAAAATTCATAAATAGGCGCTACAAATGTTGGCGAAATGTTTTTTGGATATTCAATATGAGCTAAATCATCAACCTTAAGACCTGCTTTTAAATTTCTGCTTACAAAAACATCTTTAAAACCCATGGTCATTAGATTGGTTTCTAACTTCTGAGCGTGCAAACCACCAGCATACACTATCACATTATCAGTAGCCGAGCTGTTCTTAATAACTTTATCCAATAAAGTTAGATCAAGCATAACGCTTTGCGCCGCTGTAAGAGTAACGAACATATCTGTTTTTTCTTGCAAAAACATATTCCCAACAATATCAAGAAAATGTGTTGCTGTAGAAAATTTAGGTTTTTTAACGATATGTGCAAGCATGTTTTTTGCCACATCATAGACTTTTAATTGTTCAGTAAAATCTTTTTGAAGGCTGTCATCAAAATGCGTAATTATTTGTTGTGATTCCTGCATTTTACTATCAAGATTTTTAAGATAATTATCAACAGTAACATCATAAAAAGATGCTGGGAAATTATATTTTTGCGCTACAGCATCTTGAAATTGTTGTGTTTGCAAAACAATATCACGTATCCAAAAATCAGCATCGGTACGCTTATCAAATGTTTGATATTCTGTAAAATTTTGCTGCCAATTGTAAGCAAGAGCTTTTTTTATAGGTATATGAATAGTATCATTCCCCGCTACTCCAAAAATAGGAGAGTTTACCGGGTGCTCAACATAAAATGTTTTTTCCGGTCCATTTTTCTGCAACCGCTCTAATAACGTTTCTATTTCTTTACCATGAGCACGAGTAATACCATCTTCTTGTTCCATATCATGCTTATCAAACATGATAGCAACTTTCTTGGAGCCATTTTCAAGACCCGTAAAACCAACCACCACGCAACATGTCGGTGTTGTTACCACTAAAAAACAATACAAACCTACAATAGAAAATATTTTAGTTATCATCGCCATAAACAAGCTTTCGTATAATTTTTAGTAAAATGCTATTACAGTGTAATAACATACCAGAAATAATTTTCCTGACCATTTTATTGCCTTGTAATTACCAAAAAATTTAAACTTACTTGTGCAATTGTATTATTTTGAGAAAAGGGGAAATATGTACAAGAAAAATATATTCTATTGTCTCATGCTTGCAGCAGTGCAAGCACAAGCGGCGCAGCTGCCGTTTGCTGACGGATCAATCGCACTCACCTATACAATGACATCATCGTGGGGGAGTGGATTTCAGGGACAAATACAAGTCACTAATAATTCTTCTAGCGCGTGGAATAACTGGAGCTTGAGTTTTACACTTAACGACCAGATCACGAGCCTGTGGAATGCAAATTATACCGCACAAGCCAACAATACCTATATTATTACTGCACCTTCTTGGCAAACGACATTAGCTGCAGGCGCTCAAGTCACCATAGGTTTTGTAGCAAACGGCGCTCTTAATACACCGCAAAATTTTGCACTTATCGGCGCAACCGGCCCTACCGGCAGCACGGGTGTAACGGGTCCTACCGGCGCGACCGGTGTTACCGGAACCACGGGCACCACAGGAACAACTGGAGTTACCGGGCCAACGGGCAACACGGGGGCAACAGGCGCCGCACAAAATGCACCGGCAATGCCCTCGGTTTCTGTACAACAAGATTGGAGTACATCAGCAGGCAAAAATTACATTGTATCCTGGAACATTTATTACGGAATAAAAGCAACGCAATGGCAACTGAGTGAAAATGGGGTTGTTATTTATTCTGCGCCAATTACAGCAGGAGATACCAGCTCGCAACAAACAGCATCTTATACGGTTACCAATAGAATGTATGGTATTTACACATATACAGTAACCGTAAGCAATAGCGCAGGATCAACCATAAGTGCTCCCGTGAGTTATGTTGCCGGCGGCGCAAGTAAAATTGCCATCACAGAATTAGATCACAACCAACAGGCATATCAAGCAACTATTAATCAAACAGCAGCAACAACATTTACGCTCAATACCGTTGGTACAAGCAGTCCATCATATACCTTGGCAACAAATAATCCCAATATTATTTCTTACCAGCTTACGACCCCAACAACCATCAGCGTTACTGGATTAAAAGCCGGAAGAGCATGCTTACGCATTACAGAAAATGCAACCGGACAAGTGCGTTATCTTGGCGTTCGGGTACGCAATGCAAATGGAACACTTCCAGGCCTTCCATCATATCTTTCTGTCGGTTCCGTCAGCGAAGATACCCCTGCTGCTTTAACATTTTGGCAAACCTTTGGAACAGGCGCTACCAATAGATACGCTGACATACGCTATATTTATATCAACGGTGGACCGTATATTGGCTGGAGGACATGGACGTCGGTCGATGGCGGACGAGCAATCGATTACATTAATAACAGTAAAAAACTAGGAATTATACCATTCTTTGTATACTACAATATTCCCGCTGGCGGAGAAAGTTATTACACCGACCTACAAAATGTTCAAGATGCAACCTACATGCAAGACTATTTTAAAGATCTGCAATTTTTCTTGAATATTGTAAAAACGCAAGGCGGCGATGAAACCGTTGGCATTGTGCTAGAACCAGACTTTATTGGCTATCTCATGCAAAACTCCAACGGAAATAACCCAACTCCAACATCACAGATTATGGCACACACTGATTCCGCATACACCAGCGGCGTCCTGAATGCATCAGTCGACCCGGCATTCCCCAATACGGTACAAGGGCTTGTGCAAGCAATCAACTATACCATCAAAAAATATGCGCCGAATGCTCTTTTTGGATGGGAAGTAAGTTTATGGGCATCACCAGGACTCACAACAAGCATAGGCTCTATGGGACTCATACGTATAACCGATACACTCGGCTATCAAGCGGGCAGAACAGCAATAGCTTCAGAAACAAACGCCATTGCGCAATATTATCAGAATAGCGGTATAAGTTCATACGGTGCATCATTTGTGGTGATGGACAAATATGGGCTCGATGCAGGATCAAGCTCTCCTGCCAATCCGGCACAATCAACCTGGTTCTGGAACGCTGATCACTGGCAGAATTACATACTTTTTGCAAACACGATGCACAATTTCTTCTCATTGCCCATGGTACTCTGGCAAATACCCGTAGGCCATATTAATACAACGCAACAATCTGATCCCTACAACGCAGGCGGCTATCCAGTACTTAATAACACCAGCACGCATTATGAAGACTCTGCACCAACCTTTATGCTGGGTGATACATTTAATCCAGGCGCAACACGTTTAAATTATTTTGCAACAAACCAATATGGCGACCCATTGATAACAACATCAGGAAGTAATATAACCTGGGGGCCACACATGCAAGAATTAGCGCAAAATGGAGTAGCGTCTGTACTCTTTGGAGCAGGAGTAGGCGATAGCACCCAAGGCTGCGCCAATCCTCCAACAGACGGCTACTGGTGGATTGCTCAAGTGCAAAAATATTTGCAAGCACCAGCACCACTGGCATCGTAAAAGCACAACATACAGCAAATAGGGCGGGTTTCCCCGCCCTTATTAATTAAATTTCTTCTCAGCAAAATATTTTTGAGGATTTTGTAGTTGCGTCTGCATATCTAATGCCTTATCATCAGGCTCATCTGATGATTCTACACTATACCTACCATCGGCGGCACTCGTAATCTTAAACTTTAATTTCAGCTTAGGAACAAACGTATAAGAAATGTCTTTACTCCATACATCTTCTTCAATCTGCTCAGGAGATAATTTATAACAATCTTGTGCAATATATTCTTTATATTCTTGTGGCTCATATTTCTTAAAAAGAGTAATATTTTGTTTCGCAAATAGCGCCTCCTGATACTTTTTTTGTACTACGTCAACGCACGCCATCTCATCCGCTTTAATCTTTCCCCGCACATTAAACCTAGTAGTAAAAAGCACATGATCGTAATAGAAATACTTATTCCCATTTAATTTTTGATAATATGACCCATCATTAATATACATATATAACTGTATTCTATCTGGATGTTTTTCTTTACATGCATTATAAACACGCATAACATGATGCGCATCCGTAGGACCCACGCAATTATTCATCATAATAACACCGCCACCGTTAACAACCTTTTGTAGATAGCTCGAAAGGCCTGCGTTATTTTCCGGCTTAATTTTTTCTCCAACAGTTGCAAACGTTACTTGCTCTTTTATACCATTCTTAATGGCCTTACCAAAAGTGGTATATTCAATGCCCTGCGTTATGTTTTTATAAAACGGATCAATATTAATACATTTGCATTCCCCTGGATACGTTTCTGCAAAATTTTTCATAAATGTTGGATACGCTTGCCAATCATCATGGCGGCTATGTGACCCAATACCCATGTAAACAATTTTTTCACCCTTATACGTCAGCGCTTCAGAAAGGCTCATAAGCCCCCTTTTGCGAAGCTGGGATCGTGCAAAAGAAGCCTTTACTCCTTCGCCTAACATACCTATGCCGCAACCAAGCATCAGAACAGTTATTAATTTTGCCGCCACGTTATTATCGTCATTGGCGCGAATCATGGGCGAAAACGTAACGCAAAAAACAATCAAACTCATCATTAAGTATTTAATATTCATAAAAACCCCACCCTTAAGTTATAACTATATAGTATATATTTTATAATATATTTTCAATTTGTCAAATATAAGAGGTGGGCATGAACGTGAAAATGGGTGGCGATGGGCGACTACTCGTGCATTACTCATGCTCAGGAGCAGCTTCAATCAAACGCTAAAACTATCTTGAGCGCATTGTCGATTGCAGCAAGCGTATCTTTTTCACAGGTGCCAATTTTGCCGACAAGCCTGGATTTATCAATGGTTCTTATTTGATCGACAAGAATTTTACCTTGTTTATCTTTGACGGTTATGGCGACTTCGAAAGGAAATATCCGCGATACGCTGCTCGTAATAGGCACAACAATAACTCTACTCGAAGCTTCATTGCCCGCGTTATTAGAAATAATAACTGCCGGCCGAGTCTTTGCTATTTCTGATCCGGCAACCAGGTCCAATGCAACCCAATAAATATCACCCCTTTTTGGAAATTTACTCATTCCCAACCCTCTATGTCCAACGACTGCCAATCATCGATAGTTTTTGAACGATCAGGGTCCTTTTCTGCCTGGGCATAGGCTTTTTTGAGGGCATGCGTCTTTTCTTCTAAGGCCTTCTGTAAAGTGGCGGAAACAAAGGCGCTTAATTGCTTTCTACCAACGAGCGCATGCAATAGCTCGTTGACTTCCACCGGTATCGAAAACGTTACGTTTACTTTTTTCATATGGTACTCCTCTATCTTTAATACTATCAAAAGCCAATACCTATTGTCTATTGTGCCAATAACTATTGCCCACCGCCTCCGATTGACTTTTATTCAATTACTAGTATAATTAACATTAGAAATAAAATACTATTTTAAAGATTATAAAAATGGGGATAAAAACATGAAAAAAAATCTTATAAAATTACTCGCCGTTATAGTAATCGCGGGCCAAGCGCAGACGACGCTATCTTATGATTGGGGCATGTTCGGGCAGGGAACTGCGCATTTTTTCTCAAAAGCCTATAATAATACCATTGGCGACCTATCAGGCTATCAACAAGCGGGTATTGCTGCAGGTATCGCAACTATTTTGGTAGGCGGCTGCGGCTTTTTTATCTATAAAAAAGCACTATCCTCAAATAATTACCAATCGGAAAAAGAAGCAAAAAATCAAGCCTCACAAGACTGCGAGAATTTAAAAATTGAAACCGGAAAATCAAAAAACCCAAGAATATGGGGATTAACAAATAACTATAATTACACCAACGAAAACAATCAGCGCGAATATTATCAGCTAAAAGCCTATAGACTCAGGAACGAACTTGCTACACATATCTCGCTCGACCAATACCTTCACGACAAACCCATGAAAAAAATATCACGCTACACTTTTTATCATGACACTAGAGCCATGTTTTATAACTAACAAAACAGCTATTATAAATAGGATAAAAAATGAAAAAAAACCTTATAAAATTACTCGCCGTTATAGTAATCGCAGGCCAAGCACAGACGACGCTATCTTATGATTGGGGCGATTATATCAAACCATTAGGCATTGCCACTGCAATGTTATTAACTAGTGGCGTTAACGTATACGGTTTCATAAAATCTAAGAGCGTCATGGAATCTAAAAATGCCGCCTATCTGGAGGCAACAAACCATTATAAGGCGTCTATGGAGAATATTGCAAATGGCACTATTGACCTTGACAAGCCTGGCGAGGATCCCTCTCAATATCAAAAAAGGTTTAATTATTCGGGTCTATTTTCAACCAAATATTTTCTTGTAAAATCAGCTCTATACCAGCATGAAGGGGAAAAAAAAGTCGCCCGACAGTTTTTTTAGACGAAAATAACGTTCATAAAAATGAAGAATATTATTGCGACAACCAATGGAAAAAAATTATGACATCGGAGGCCGATGCAGAAAAACTAGCTAGTTTAGAGTACTGTCATTTGAAAAGTAAAATTGAAAACTTAGATAAATCAATAGAAACGTCCTCGAAAACGCAGTATTATTACATCAACGAAAATAATCAGACTGAACGTTACGAGATAGACTGCGAAGGATTCAAGAACCTTAATATCACTTCGATTAAGCTCCTACAACACGATTCCAACAAATATACCTATTACAAAAAACTAGAGTTCTTTGAGCATGCAACTGATAAAAAACGATGGACTGAGTTTCGAAACAACTAATAAAAATAGCTTATAAATAGGATAAAAAATGAAAAAGAATCTTATAAAATTACTCGCCGTTATAGTAATTGCGGGCCAAGCACAGACGACGTTACCTTATGACTGGGGCATGTTCGGACAGGGAACTGCGCATTTTTTCTCAAGGGCCTATCATAATACCATTGGCGACTTACCGGGCTATCAACAAGCGGGCATTACTGCAGGTATCGCAACTATTTTGGTAGGCGGCTGCGGCTTTTTTATCTATAAAAGAGTACTATCCTCAAATCATTACCGATCGGAAACAGAAGCAAAAACTCAAGCCGCTACAAGCACGCCCGTTACCAAAAAAACATCGAAAGCAGAGGCAGAAGCTGCAGCTCAGAAAAAGTATGATAATTTGAAAGGTGAAATTCAAAAATTAGATGAACCAATAGAAAAAAACTTGAACCCGAGATATGATTACACCAACGAAAATAATCAGACCGAATATTATGAGGTAGCAGCCATAGGATTAAAGAAAAGTAATTGGACCATGATCTCGCTCTTCCAACGCTATTCCGAAGAATCTATCAATAGCATAAAACAAAACACCTTTAACCATGCAACTAAACTATGGTCAAATGGTAAAGATAATTAACAAAAACAGCTATTAAAAAGAGATAAAACAAACATGAATAAAAATCTTATAAAATTACTCGCCGTTATAGTAATAGCAGGCCAAGCGCAGACGACGCTATCTTATGATTGGGGCATGTTCGGACAGGGAACTGCTCATTTTTTCTCAAGGTCCTATGGTAATACCTTTGGCGACCTATCAGGCTATCAAATAGCGAGTATTATTGGCGTTGCCGTTTTCACGGTAACAACAGGAGACATGTTTTCTAGAGCCTGGTCATCTGCAAAGGAAAAAGCAAAAAATGAACAACAAAATCCTGCTCCATCGATACCATCAGAAGAGCAAACACCACAGACAAGCTCATGGTCAATCACAGAAGAAAAAGCTAAAAAAACAGCTGAAACACGTCTTGCTACACTAAGGATGAATGGTATTGGATCAGACGATTCCATGACGATAGACTTTCCATTTGGAAAAAAAATGGAAAAAGCGCCATATGGTCATTTTACAATTATAAGAAAAAAAACAGGCGACAATATAGAACTATCTTTAGAGCGCCACGACGGCAACCAGTCGTTCATCGAAAAACAATATTAATAGCAAAAGAAAGCTATTCTACTTCAACTAAAGTTTGGAGTGATGCTATACCAGAGAAAAAGAACTAAAATTCTCAATACTATTTACCCAGGATAAAAACATGAATAAAAACCTTATAAAATTACTCGCCGTTATAATAATCGCTGGCCAAGCGCAGACGACGCTATCTTATGATTGGAGCATGTTCGGGCAGGGAACTGCGCATTTTTTCTCAAGAGCCTATAATAATACCATTGGCAGCTTATCCGTTAATCAACAAATATTAAGCGTCGCCACTATTGTTATTGGAATAACTGGAGCCGTTATAATCAATGAAAAATTTAAAACGCTAGAACAACGCGTTAGCAATGTTGAAGATAAAGAAGCGTGTAGAAAAGGGAAGAAAAAATTTCATGCATTAATTACAAAAAACCTGGAGAAGACCACTGCAGAGGCGTGGCTTGAATTATCCAAAAAATTTAATAAGACACATCCGGTATATACAATGGAAGTAGTAGAAACAACAGAATACAAAGAAAAAATAACGACTTCAAATTACTCAAGCCTAGCGGTGGACTTGTATAAAAAACAGCCAGAAAAAACATGGGTAGCCGGTTATTTTTATAGTGGTACACAGAGTACATGGAAAAAAACTGAAAAAAAATAAACGTAAAATAATTTTTAATTAGGCGCGGGCTTTTATAAGGCATATGGTATATGAATCCTATCAACATCGCATTAGCAATCTATACATTAGAAAAAGAATTAGAACGTGAGCTGCAATTCCGCAACATTTCTTTTGAAAAACACGACAGATTATATTTTTTAAACACCAATTACTGTCCGTTGTTTGCTCAAGTAACATGGATCAATTGCCAAACACTATCTATTACATCTATTGGCGATGGCATCAAAAAGCTAAAAGCGCTTGGCAAAAACTGGTCCCTTTTCAGCATTGATCATCACAGGCGAGCGCAGCTTATTCAAGATGGGTTATATAAGATCAAAAACACGCCCACTGCATTTTTAGAAGCCGAACCAAAGCATTCTATGGGCGGCTGGACACTGCTTAATGCCAATACTATTATATGCTCCTCTCACACAACATCACGTTATCCGTTAGGAAAAATAGAATTCATAGAAAATAAAAAAGTACCACCATCACGAGCATACTTAAAATTATGGGAATTTTTTACAGTACACTGCCCGCCACCGGCTCCGCATACAAAGGTTATTGATATGGGCGCGTGCCCCGGCGGCTGGAGCTGGGTACTTTCTCAATTAAACCTTGATGTTGTAAGCGTCGATAAGGCGCCACTTGATGCTAACATTGCACAAGCATCAAATATAACGTTCTTACAAGAAAGCGCATTTGGCCTTGATCCTAAAAAAATTGAACATGCGGAATGGTTATTTTCTGATATCATTTGTTATCCTGAACGCTTGCTTGCATTAATTAACAAATGGAGAAAAGAGAGTACTGTACAACATTTTGTATGCACTATTAAATTTCAAAACGAAGCAGATTTTAAAATTATTGATGAATTTTTAAAAATACCACAGAGCAAAATGGTCCATTTATACCATAATAAGCATGAAGTCATGTGGTGGCTATCTCATTAAAATTAACTTTGCCCATTACTCTACCTTGATCAGAAAAACCCCTCTCATTGACTAATTACAAAATAACGTCATAATTATTATTAGAAATAAAAGCCAATACGATATATATTTTAAGCAGGATAAAAATGAAAAAAAATCTCACAAAGCTACTTATCGTTATATTGATAGCAGGACAAGCACAGACAGCACTGCCCTACAATTGGGACATGTTCAACCAATCAACTTCTCATCTTCTTTCAAATACCTATAATATACTGAGCAATCCATTCGCTCAAAAAATATGTATTTGCCTAGCGGGAGCCAGTCTTGCTGTTCATTCTTATAACATGCAACAAGAGCTAAACTCTTTGAAGACGGCGACGGATAAGCAAAAGCAAGAAGAAAGCGCCCAAAAAGAAAATGTTGAAGAAAAGTTTAAAGCGATGAAAAAAAAAATTAAGGTACTTGAAAAATTTAAAGCAAAAATTAAATTTGAGCGCTTGATCTCTTATTTTATGAAGCAATCCATTGAGCAAACAGAAGATTCTATGAAAAATAATGCAAAAATAAACAATTTTAATACAAACAACCCAGGCTTCATAATACAGCCACAGCAAAGCAATCTAATGGTCTTCACGGATGGTAAGAAGAATATTCCGGGGCTCCAGGTAGCATTATACGAAAAGAGCGAACACAATCCCAGCGGTAGATCCGATAACCATATAATGGCCTATGTCGTCCTAAACAAAGGAACAAACGAATGGTCAAAGATTAAAAGAGTCAAAAATTAGGAATCAAAATGAAAAAAAATCTCACAAGACTACTTATTATTGTATTGATAGCAGGACAAGCACAGATAGCCTTGCCCTACAATTGGGACATGTTCAGCCAATCAACTTCTCATTTTTTTTCAAATATCTATGGCAACTTATCAATGACTCAACAAATAGGCGTTCTAGTGTTTTTAGGAGGCTTTGGAGTCGCAGGAGGAGGGGCGGCAAGAAGGTTTATATACCAAAAAATAACCCGTAAAAATGCTCCTCAAACGCAAACATCAAACCAACAGCCCGTTTATCAAAAAAATCAAGAAGAAACCGTAAACACAAAAGCAGAAATTCCGGTCGAAAACACCAACTTTAATACAGACGCCCCGCTCGTTCCTCAAGAAATTCAAACACAAACGCCGGTCAGAAACATTTCTTCTCTTATAGATACAGAGAATCTTTCTACTCAAACGCAAACATCAACCTCACCGAGCGTTTTTGAAGAAAATCAAGAACGCTCGCAATTACTCAAGCAGAAAAGCAGTTCGACACAATTTTTTTCCCAGGAAATACATTCCAAGAAACGCAAATTTGAACAAACCATAGAAGCAAAAACACCGATAGATACGGGGAATCTTTCTCAAGAAACTCAATTTGAAATCACAGAAGCAGAAATGCTGAACAGAGCTCAAAAGTGCTACGCTACATTAAAAAATACTCTGGGAGAACCAGACTTCAACGCAAGCGAATTCGTTTTTCCTTTTGGATTACGCAAGGGGTATGCATATTTTGATCATTTTATAGTTTCAGCAGCGAAGGTCCCTTTGGAACCAAAAGCTATAACCGATAGCAAAGATATATTTAAACGATGGATATCGTTAATCATGTATACTCCGACACGGAATGAGGCTGAGCACCCCGTACAAGCTGGTTATACAAAACCCTCCACGACGATTGTTTATGAAAGTTATGACATGAGCTCTAAAACATGGGAGCGTATTGAGCAAAAAACAAAATAAAGTTCTTCATAATAAAAAGAAGCCAACAGGATCAACATGAAAAAAAATATCACAAGACTAGTTATTATTGTATTAATAGCTGGACAAGTACAGACAGCATTGCCCTACGATTGGGACATATTCAGCCAATCAGCTTCTCATCTTCTTTCAAATACCTATAATATACTGAGCAATCCATTCGCTCAAAAAATATGTATCTGCCTGGCGGGAGTCGGTCTTGTTGCTCATTCTTATAAAATGCAAAAAGAGCTAAACTCTTTGAAGACGGCGACGGCGCCTCAACCAAAGCCCCAAGAAAGCACCCCTGGCGTTAATAGTGATCAAATAGAAGCGTTACAAAGCAATATTAAAGAGCTTCGGACTATTACAGCTACCTTGAAAAAATCTCAAGAAGAATCTGAGGCTCGCCTACAAACGCATCAAGAACAACTTGGACAACAATTTACTCAGAAAAAAGATTATGACAATAAAATAGAAGCGCTACAAAGCAATATTAAAGAGCTTCTTCAGGCTACTGCAACTACCTTGCAAAAATCTCAGGAAGAATCTGAGGCTCGCCTACAAAACCGTCAAGAGCAACTTAAACAATCGCTACCAGAGGAGCTACAAAAAATTAATGCTGCGGCGTTGGTCGCACAGAACACCTTGCAAGTATTGCAAGATATTCAGTCTGCTACAGATGCCAAAACTAACGAAGAAGGTCCGCAGAATCTTAAAAAAAAGGTTGAACAATTAACTCAGGACCTGGTTGCTTTCCAAAAAGGAAACCTAGATACATTTCAACGCTACCAAGAAAACTTACAACAATTTATATCTACTACAAATGAGCAAATTAGAACATTAATACAACGGACTGAGAACAATCAAAAGAATATTGAAGACAACGGCAAAAGGATTATGGTCCTTGAAAAATTTAAAGCAAAAATTGAATTGAGGTCCTATATTTCTCATTTTCAGAATAATCCCACGGAAATAAAAACGCTTATTGAAAATAATGAAAAAATAAATAAATTCAATAATAAGAACCCTCGCTTTATACTACTATCAAGTCAAAATAATCAAGTCACCTTAAATAATCCGATTATTCAAGGTGTTTCGTTAGCATTGTACGAAAGAAACGAGCACAATCCCAGCGGTAGGTCCGATGACTATATAATGTCCTATATCGTTCTAAACACAGAAACAAACAAGCAAGAATGGTCAAGGGTTAAAATAAACAAAAATAAGAAATCAACATGAAAAAAAATATCACAAGACTAGTTATTATTGTATTAATAGCTGGACAAGTACAGACAGCCCTCTCCTACAATTATTGGGCCATAACGCATACGACGTTCTCGTGTGCTTACCAAAAGGCATTTGGCAGTTGGTCAAATGAACAGATAGCCCTCGGCGTTGTAGTGGCGGTCTCTTGTTGCGGATTTTATCGTCTTCAAAAGCAGATTAAGACATTAACACAAAAAATCCAAGCTCAAGAAGAAAATATTTCGCAAGCAAATTTGGATATCGAGGATCTTAAAGCCCTCAATCATCTTGGCATTTGCATTAAGACATCGCTTGATAAGTCTCTAGAATCTGTCTTCGAGACATTTAAAAAGACTTACGGCGAAACTCACAGTGTTAGCAGAGGAATGGATGATTCTTATTATATTTTCAATTTAATAAGAACCGTTCCTGCCGTTACTACAGGTGATCCCACTAGAGCATCTTACTATACCAAAAAGAATTCATGAAAAAGAGCGCGGCGGGCTTTGAAAGCCCGCCGCGCTACAATAAATCAGAAATTGTCAGCAACACGCACGAGCAAAGCGACGATAATAATCCCATGCGGATATAAACGTAAAAAAAAGCGCTAATATTAAAAGAGCAAGCTCTATACGATTCCATCCATCGGCAAGTCCATAGTGCTGATAGGGATTAAGAATAATAAAAAAAATAAGCATCATCTGAACGGCCGTTTTTATTTTACCCAAGTATGATACCGGCACAGAAAAATTATGAGATAAGGCAATTTCACGCAAGCTCATCACAAAAAACTCACGACCAATAATAATAATCACCCACAAAAAATATATCTTGTGAACAACCACCAACGCAATTAACGTAGAAAAAACTAAAAACTTATCCGCAAGCGGATCCAAAAGCCGTCCCCACATCGTCTCCAACTGATACCGACGCGCCAAATACCCGTCAAAAAAATCAGTGATACTAAAAACAAAAAAAGCTGCCGCCAACAGTATGTTAATAAAAAAAACATTGCTTGGAAGAAAGGCAACTAATAAAATCGGTAAAAAAAGTGGTGCGACAATGAGTCTAACAAGAGTAAGTAATAATGGAATATGCATTACGACTCGATATATGTGTTTGATATGGTGGCGACGCAGGGATTCGAACCCCGGACCTACGGATTATGATTCCGCCGCTCTAACCAACTGAGCTACGTCGCCTAATATAATTTCAATTAAATTTTTAATGTACGAATGTTGAGATTATTAATCATAAAACTAAAAATTGTTTTCAGCAATATTAATCCCGTGATCAATGTAGATATTATACCAATTATCATAGTAACTGCAAATCCTTGAATGGGACCTGCCCCCAATTTATACAACACAACAGCAACAATAAAGTGTGTAATATTCGCATCAAGAATAACAGCAGTCGCCCCTGAGAAACCAGTATCTACCGCTTTGCGCAACGAAGCGCCACTCGCTAATTCTTCACGAATTCTTTCATAAATAAGGATCGAAGCATCGATAGCCATACCAATAGTCAAAATGATACCAGCAATTCCGGGCAATGTTAACGTGGCGCCCAACATTGCGAGCATAAATAATATCAAAAGAAGATTGTATATTAAAACGATAAACGCGAATAATCCTGCAACTTTGTATACAAGAACGCTGAATGCCAGCAAGAGCGTTAATGCAACTACACACGCCATTAAACCCTGCTTGATAGATTCTTGACCCAATGATGGACCAATATGACGCTCTTCTTCAAAAGTAACGGGAGCAACAAAAGCACCTGATTTTAATAACATCGCAAGTTCTTGAGCCTCTGCGGGAGTAAAATCTCCAGTAATTTCACCCTGCGTACTAATAGCAGATTGCAGAGTAGGAGCAGTAATAACAAGCCCATCAACAATAATTGCGACACGTCGACCCAAATTATTACTCGAAAGTTCATAAAATTTTTCTCCACCTTCTGGCTTGAAGACAAATTTTACAACAGGCTCCGTACCAAAACGCCCGCCGGCTGGATCCATTTGAGCATCTTTTAATAATCTACCAGTCAAATCAGTGTATTGAGGAACAAGGTACACTTCTCCACGATTTCCACGCTTAGAAGCACCACGAACAACGGTAAAACCATCCGGAATCATACCACTATGGCGCGCTAATAAATGCTCTTCGCTATCTGCCGCATCTTCCACAAGTTTTAATTCAAGCAACGCAGCTTTTCCTATCATTGCTTTTGCTTGCTGAGGATTATGAACGTTAGGCAATTCTACAATGATGGAAGATTCACCTTGCGCAGCAATAGTAATTTCTCCAACCCCAAATTTGTCCAAACGTGTGCGTAAAACATTAATATTTCCTTGAACAGCATCATGCTTAAGAGTAGTGATCGCCTGAGAAGACAATTGAACCGTGACAGCAAGACCATTTCTTGAAACTTCTAATCTACTGTCATAAGCCATTATTGCAGCCTCAACGTCACGCGCTTGAGCCTCTGACAAGCAAGAAATAAAGGCCGAACTATCTACTATTTTATAAACAGGAAGCTCGCTATAATTTTTTTTGATTTGTGTAAAAACAGCCTGAACTTTTTCGGCCAATTCATTTTCAATGGCCTTGTCGATTTTTACTTCAAGAGTAATGTAGGTACCACCTACTAAATCTATACCGAAATTGATAAACTTTTTAAGATGTACAATAAAGTAAATGCCAAGAATGCTAATCAAAAACCATACCGACAAACTTGAAAAAAGAAAACGCCTTAATGATGATGTCATTGCCAATTTCCCTGTATTTTTAATTTTTTTTACTACGCTCTTACATGATAATTTATTTGGTGCGGAAGAAGGGACTCGAACCCCCACGGGATTTCTCCCACAGCCACCTCAAGGCTGCGTGTCTACCAGTTTCACCACCCCCGCACATCGTCTAAGATAGGCATCATAATATCATATAGATCTATCTTTATCAAATTTATTTCAATATATTTTATTTTTTAAAAAGACCCCAAACATACATAATTGCTTCATATATTTTATGAAAGGGAATAGTTATATAGGTAACAAAAGTTGCCCACCAAGAATATTTTTGCGCAACAGGCTCTTGAGGAGCAATCTTACCAGTTGATGCAGCTTCCTGTTTTTTTGCTTGCTCTTCTTGCGTCTCGATGATAATCAAAACACCTTTATCTGATAAAGCTTTAACTGATTGCGATATCTTCTCTTTATACTCTGCAACAATCTTTTCAATGCTTGAAAGATACTGAGAAAAATCACGAGTAATATACAAAATAATTGCATCGATATTATTATTATGCCCCTGCATTTCAAAAAACAATTTTTCTGCTAATGCGTCATTTAAAACTTCAGCAATTTCATCATAATTATTCCATGCTTTCTGACCAAAAGAAGTACAAAGATCCATTTGTTCGGATGCTATAGACAAAGCCTTATCAAGAGACACATCAAGCTCCTGTATAAATGCTATGTCTGCTTGCAAATCTTCAAGGATCTTTTTTAATTCTTTGTAGCTATCAAGCTCTTTCTTTTGCTCAATCAAAATATCCTTTTTAGACTCAAGTTGCACAATTTTATCGACATATTCTGCAATTCTTGAGGCAATAAGATTATCTGATAGGCGAAGTTCATGTAAAAAAGAATTAATATTTTTGTCTAAATCTGTCCGCTGAGCAACAACTTTTTTAAATGCCTGAGTTGCATGATCAACTTTTTCACGAATTGCCTCATGCAATGGTCCAGCCTCTTTAAGAATTTGTCGTTTAAAGTACCAATTACCGCGTTGATCACTCACCGTAGTAGTAACGCCTTCATCTTCCAGTAATTGACTTTGCCTCTCCCACTGCAAAGCGCCATCAGTAGGCGCAATCGCCACAGCAGAAAGATTATCTTGCTGCTGTGGAACATCAAGCCCCGTATACGTTGTTATGTTATATGAAAAAAAGCACACTGCACCAACTCTAAGAAAAAAAGTTCGTTTCATAACATCCTTTTATACATCACAATATAACTGAAAGCTCTTTAAGCTCATCCATTAAAGCCATTGAAAGCTCTTTTGCTTCTGGAGAAACATAACTCCACCTAACACCTGAATCAACATGAATTAATGCAGAACGATCAACATTAATATCAATAATATCTATTCTCACAACATTCATTAATGGATGCACATTTGAAGGAGCTCGCACAACGCCCGCTCTACCCAAAATACTGTATGCCACATTATTTTCATCCAAAAAACACAGCATGACTTTCTTTTGCCATACCATGTTATGATATCCGGTATAGTCTTTATGTATAGATATCAAAATACTTTCAACGCCCTTAGGATAAACCCATTGCAACGGCGTTGTATGAGGAAGACCTTTTTCAGAAAAGGTTGCCAATACTGCAACAGTTTTTTCAGCTTCCAAAACAGCTATTAAATCTTCTGGTAATTTTATTCCAACATGTTTTGCCATGTATTTATTCCTTTGCTCATAAATTGTATTATAAAACCATTGAAAGTCTCAATATGACTTCATTTTCAACTGCTAAACCTGCCATCGTTAATTGCGCATAACCATCTATATAGCGCAATAATGACATGTCATATAAAACCGCTAGTGCATCACTACACTTATTTTGTTGGTCCACCGTAAATTCTTCAAATAATGAATTAATACAAACACCCCTTTTTTGCCGAAGTCCCAACATTAACTTTTCCAACGTACGTTGCTTATTCGTTAGTGTTTCATAGAATAAGGTAATATCATTACCTTGTTCAATACTCTGACAATAATTCATTAAATTTTTTTGATTTTGAAACCTTGAAGTTCCATCAAAAGAACAGGCTCCAAGGCCAAATCCCTTATATGGTTTATAATTCCAATACTGTTGATTATGAATAGATTCGTGCCCTGGCCGAGCAAAATTTGAAACCTCATACTGATAAAATCCACTATCTTGCAAATAATTAATTGTCCACATATATAATTCAACAACAGCTTCATCTGAAGGGAGCGAAACATGATTTTGATGGACCTTAAAATATAAAGGCGTATCCTCATGAATCGTTAAAAAATAAATAGAAATATGTTGAATAGGCCACGCAACAACACACGACAACATATTTTTCCATTCATCGGCACTGACATCTGGCAACCCCAAAATCATATCTATGGAAATACGAGAAAACAATGGACTTGCCATATCGAGAAGCTGCTCAACGTCAGCAAGCGACTGATGTCTATTTAATTTTTTAAGAACATCATCTTTAAGACTTTGAACTCCTATACTCAAACGATTGACCCCACACTGCTTCCACGCCTGCAACTTTTCTAACGTTACCGTTCCAGGATTTACCTCCATGCTAATTTCTGCCTGAGGCGACACAATAAACTCTTTATTAAGGCGATCAAACAAGTCAAGCAGCAAAGGTACGGGATACGTACTAGGAGTACCGCCGCCCAAAAAAATGGTATTGATAGTATTCTTTATTGCATGCTCATCGCTAAATTTTTCAATTTCTCTACACAGCACATCATGATAACGTTCCATAAAGTGATCATGCGATGCAAGCGCAACAAACGGACAAAAATGACACTTATAAGGACAAAACGGCCAATGAATATACAACGACTCTATCGGCAATACATTATTAAAATTCACACATTTTCCATAGTTATAGAGAAGGTATAGTTACCTGAATAAGACAAAGAGCTCGCTCGACATCCTTTGCAATATCACACGACACGTATTCATCAGAACTAACACCACCCCCAAATTTAACCGCAACAGCATTATCAATAAGAAAGCGCGCCTCACTCATAACAGCGTCCTCTTTAACAAGAAAAGACAAATAGAGAAAAAGCTCAGATTCTGTTTTATTGTAAACATCTTTGTTATACCGAATAGAAACATATTTTTTAAGAATATTTATTAATTCTTCATAACATTTTTTCTTGTCATGAATAATATATAATCGTTTTAATTGTTTACTCGCAACAATCCAGGGACGATTATAATACCTTTTATACCACATATATCCAATTATACCTATAATAATAACAGTGGCTATAGACAATCCAATAATTACAAAAAAGGTACTGTTGGTTTCCGGACGCCAAACATCAAAAATATCATCATAGTTCATACGCATTACCCTTAATAAGCCCTGTGTCGCAAAAAATACACCAATCGCTCCCAAGAATATGTTGTAGAGACAGCATCGAAACAGGCAATGCCATGTCTTTTAAAAAAAAGATCTTGTTCGCCATACAAAGCTGCTATATGTTCAGCAACCCGTATCCCCTCACGCTGGGTCATTGATGGAATAGTTACATCCAGCTCAGAATCCACAAGATCTATACATGCATCCATATGAAAAAATTTTTCTTTAACATCGCCTATACGAACAGCAACCACTTCATGAAACCGCGACAGCGTTGCTAAGGCGCTTTGATAAGATTCATCTAAAAAATCAGAAACAATAATGACCAGACTATCATTTTTTTGAATCGCCATAGAATGTTTAACAACTTTATCAAGCGAAGCCGATAGTTTATAATGGACACGATAATTAAACAGAATATTCAATAGGAACGGTAGGTGAGATCCGTGAGAACGAGGCCTAATTACAACAGGCTCATCATCCCTATAAATAATTAAACCAACGGCATCGTTGTTATAAACGGCCGAAGCTGCAATAATACCTGCAACCTGTGCTGCAATATTATATTTAAGAAAACCATGCGAACCATAAAAAAGCGATGCCGATCCATCGACAAGCACCAAGACCGTTCTATTAAAATCTTCTCTGTATTTTTTAACCAAAATAGAATCTGTCCTCACAGAACTATTCCAATCAATAGCCCGAACATCATCCCCAACCTGATATTCACGTAATTCATCAAATTCAAGGCCAGAACCATGTCGACGATTAACATAACCGCCCAATTGATTACCGCACAATAATCGGCGGGCAAAAAGCTCAAAGCGCGCAACAGAACAAATTTGACCTATCGGCAACATAGCTAAATTCCACATGTAACAGAACGTAAAACCTCCGGCAATGCGATTGTACCGTCAGCTTGTTGATACGTCTCCATCAAGGCAACCATTAATCGCGGCAAGGCTAATGATGATGCATTCAGCGTGTGTACTAATTGTGTTTTATCTTGCGCATGCGGCCGATACCTTATTGCACTACGACGAGCCTGAAAATCGGTACAGTTACTCGCAGAAGAGACTTCCTTATATTCATTTTGACCGGGCATCCACACTTCAATATCGTATGTTTTTGCCGAAGAAAATGAGCAATCTTGGGCGGCCAAAAGACTTACGCGATAATGTAATCCCAATTTTTTAAGAATAGTCTCAGCGCAATCAATCATATAATCAAGCTCATTCATCGAATTTTCTGGCGTTGTAATAGAATATAGTTCAAGTTTTTCAAATTGATGCACTCGAATAAGACCACGTTCGGTTGATCCATACCCACCAGCCTCACGTCTAAAGCAACTGGTCCAAGCAGTCATTCTCGCTGGCAAATCCTGCGACGCGAAAATAGTATCACGATGCAAATAAGCGAGATTAACTTCCGCTGTCGGCGTTAAATAAAGATTATCAGCAGTAACAGAATACACTTCATCTTTAAAGCGCGGAAAATTCCCCGCACCCGCTAATACTTCTTCTTTAACAAGATAGGGCGGCAAAACAGGTTTAAAGCCAAAACTCATATTATTATTAAACATAAACATAGACAGAGCATACATGAGCCGAACAGCATCGTTCTTATAAACAACAAAATTTGAGCCGCTCATGTGAGCAGCCTTATCAAAATCAAACCAGCCTAACGCCTCACCTAATTCAACATGATTTTTCACTGCAAAATTAAAATGCGGCTTTTCGCCACTCGTTCTCACTACCAGATTTGATTCTTTCCCACCCTCAGGAATAGAACTATCAATCAAATTTGCACATCGCAGATATAAGTGCTTAAATTCTTCTTCGGCGACCTTTAATCCTGCCTCACATTCTTTAAGTTGTTCACCTATAAGCTTTGACTGATCGCGCAATTCTTGCGTAACACCAGCACTTGCCTTACGAGCAAGTTCATTTTTTTCAGACCTAAGCTGGTCAACCTGCAATTTAAATTTTCTCACATGAGCATCAAGCTCTGCAAGCCTCTTGCCATCAAACGATGGATCTTTTTTATGTATACATGCAATAACAGCTTGAGTATCTTCTCTTAATAATGCAAGATCGATCATGCCCAGCTCCACAAAAAATAATTTTAAGAATAATTTTAATACTATACTTTGTAAGTATATCAAAAAAACAATGAAGGCCAATGCTACAGTATGGTATATTGTCAAAAATAATAGTTAAAAAACAAGATATAGGAATAATATGAAGCGTCTAATTTCTCTACTGGCTCTCTTACTATCAATAACTATAATTGGCATGGAGCATACCCCCCCAAAAAATTACACAATCACACTCAACTCTGCAGAAAACGAAAAAACCATTGTGGTACAAAAAGAACACTTAGAACAGATACCCGTTTTTGAAGAAATGCTCAAAGATTTACCTGCTCACAATAATCACATAAACATAGAAAATGCTGTTTCTGAAACTGAATTACTCACGCTCGTGCATTATCTAGAACAAACATCGTCCTACAATAAACATATAAACGAACTACATGATGACGCGCACGTTCTCCATAAATTCGAACTCACAGAACCATTAAATACTGTCGTAAATTATATTGCACGACGCATAGCAAAAAAGAAAAGACTGCCGACACATGGTCTGCATTGTTACGCAACTTTTCAAGACAATTCTCGTATCAACATACTCATTGCTGGGGCGCTGCACAACAACCATCTCCCCGCTTTCAAAGACCACATAACTCAACAAAGCCCATTAACGCAATTAACACATGTGAGCGACCTTATCTTTACATCACTTGCAACAACGTCCGATGCGTCACAAATTCTGTGCACAACTTACGCCCCACACAAACCGCCCTGCATACTATTCAAAAACAAACAATTCACCTATGGCGGCAATATACAGAGCAACAGCGTCGCGGTTCTACAAGACAATAAATTTACATTCGCCCGAGGCAATAAAATATACGTATATAATGAGCAAGAACTACCACAACTATTATACGCCATAGACGACGCCGTTTTCATAGACAAAATAATTACCACGCCAAATAAAGAAACAATAATCGCAAAAGGAAATAATGTTGGCAGCTTCAACATCTATGACGTTAATGCAAAAAAAGAGTGTACTATTTTTTCCAATGAAGCAGTAAATAATATAACCGCCTCAAACACCGTGATAGCAACATGCAATCTAAATACAATAACTTTACGAAATACAGCATCAGGATTTCTTCAAAAAAAAATCATATGGAAAAATATACATGCACTTGTTTTGAATGATAACAACAAACTTGTTATTGCGGGAGCAGAGGGGCTAATTAACACATTAGATATACAGTCAGGACGCACAATTTCTTCTTTTGGCAAAGAACAGGGGCCATTTACACGTTTATTATTAACGCCTGATGATAAAAAACTGATCGCTCTTGCAAGCAACAATACTGTTCATGTATTTGATTCCCAGGCAGGCAAGCTTATATGCACCATGCCCAATATCGAGCAGCGCATTAAAGACTTTGCATGGGCAGATAATGCCCATGAGTTAATCTTGATGTCAGATAATAGAATACATGCATGGGATCTGTCCGCAATAAAAAAAATTGCTACAGCATCTTTGCCTGATCTCGTAAAAAATATGAAAAATACGGAGAACTCATGAAGCTCATAACACTAATGCTTAGCATCACTCCCATGGCCATTTATACCATGAAAAAACCCGAAGAGCATCAAACAATTATCGTACATATTACTGATGGACCTCATCAAAAAAAATATTTTTTCAATAAAAAAGATTTAGAAAAATCAGAAGTGTTTAATAATTTACTCAGCGATACACATTCAGAAAATGCAACCATAGCACTGGATAATAGTGTTACACCTTTTGAAATGGAAATACTAAAACAATACTTAAATGATCATGAAAAAAAATATAAAAATATAATAGAATACGTTAAATCTCTTATTGTTTTTGATAAATTTGGATTATCTAACATACATGAAGAGTGCGCTATTTTAACACAATTAATATTATCAACACTGGAACTCAAAAAAAAGCATAGGTTTATAAAAAAAAGCGAACAAACTAAAATTCTTTATAATTTACTCACACAACAGAACGAGATCACTGCACTCATCGAAGACAATCTCAGGAAAAATTTTCGCCCCTCATTCATAGATTACATGTCACATAACATAGCGACTCCCGCATCACACATATCAATAACACCAGACACTTCGGTAGACGCATCCAATCAGCTTTTATTTACCAATACAAGTATTTACGCACTTAATAAATATTTAACTAAAAAACAAGATTTACATTATCTCAATTGCGTCCTATGTAAACTTATGAACGATAAAAAATCTTTAATTATTGTAAGATCACATAACCAATCAAGACAACATTCAATCAGCGAGCTCAAAAAAATCACTCAGTACGCTCATTATTGTAAAACAAAACACCTATCTTTTCTCAATCAACGGCCTACTCAACTCGCACTTACATCCTACGACAACCCCCTCATCAACTATGGGGATCGATTAGAACTGCACAATAGAACGACAAATGATATTATTGAAACAAAAATGCTCACCGGCTCTCCAATCTCGATGGTATCACCCTTAGAAAATAACGCCTGTATAATAACGGCGGACAATGCCCTATATAAAATAAATTTTAACAATAAAAAAACAACATACATCGACAATGCGCACAATATGACCATGTTTACAACAACATCTCACGGGAAGAAAATTATTGGAGCAAGCCCTTCTTTGATAACAATATGGCATCTTAAAAAATTTCGCCCACCAGTACATATCACTCCACGCAACAAAATATACAGTATTGCTACAACACCTAATAATAAAAAATTACTTATCGGAACAGAAGAAACTATTGAAATTTATAATTTAAAAACGGCAGAACTTCTCACAACTCTTAATCACGGTCCAACACAATCTTATATTAAAGACATTATAATTACCCCAAATGGGCAAAAAATTATTTCACTCACTGAGCATACATTGTATGTATGGGACGTTATTACATGTGCAAAAGAAGGAATATTCAAAAAATTTACCGAACAAATATCGTATGCTTAATACGCAAAAAAAGCCGCCGAGGCGGCTTTTAGGTAAAAGCTTTTAAAAGATCATCTATGTTATGATTTAACGAGGCGAATCATTTCTTTAAGATTTTTACCAGGTTTAAATTTTGGCACGTGAGTTTCTGGAAGATCGATACGTTCTTTGGTTGCAGGATTAATCCCTTTACGTGCAGGACGATGCGCTACAGTAAAAGTGCCAAATCCGGACCATTGAAGTTTATCACCTTTTTTTAATGCTCTCACAACAATTCGTGTAAGCGCATCTAAAACACGGGTAATATCTTTCTTGCTAAACGTTGTCTCTTCGCTGAGCGAGTTAATCAACTCAGTTTTATTCATAAAATACTCCTTAAAAAAATTGGTATATTGATTGTACACTGCTTGATCATATTAATATTGCAATTAATCGTATGACCTGTACAATATACTAATTTTATTTATTAGTTTGTCAAATTTTTGTTGCAAAAAAATAACATACAAAAGGATTTTTAATGTTCATAGATACACACTGTCACATCAATATTATAATCAAAAAAGATTTTGATACGTACATTACATCGGAAGATTTTCAAAAATCAAAAAAAATTATAGAAGAAGCTGAAAAAAAATCGGTGGCAAAAATTATTAACGTTGCAACCAGTCTCATAGAAAGTTTAAACTCCATACACCTTGCAGTTGCCTACCCTCAAATATACGCAACTGTCGGCATCCACCCAAACGATTGCACCGAAAATTGGCAACAAGATTTTAATGAAATTAAAAAATTAGTACAAGAAAAAGAAAAAAATAAAATTCATGGTATAGGAGAATGCGGGCTCGATTTTCATTATCCAGATTATACTATTCAACGACAAAAAGATGCATTTAAGGCTCATATCGAATTGGCACTTGAACATAATCTTGCACTCGTTGTGCACACACGCGATGCAGGCGAAGAAACGTTGCGCAGTCTTGAAGAGTTTAAAAACTCTCCACTCAGAGGCGTCATACACTGTTTTTCAGAAACATTATTATTTGCAGAATATGCCATTAATAATAATTTTTTATTAGGTATCGGCGGAACAGTAACGTATCCCAAAAACAATACTCTACGTGAAGTTGTTAAAGCGGTAGACGTTAACAATATAGTACTAGAAACAGACGCGCCATTCTTACCACCGCAATCACTCCGTGGCAAACAAAATCACCCGCAAAATATCCCATTAATCGCAGAATATATAGCGCAGTTATGCAACACAAGCTTAGAAAACGTCGCGCGCACAACAACTGATAATGCAATCAAGCTCTTTAATCTGCCTGGATAACTAGTTTATGAATTATATTCATCAAAAAGTTTTTTCTTTTGTTGATCAAATAATGTTACATATTGTTTGGTAAGTGTAGAATTAAGCGCAATTGGCTTAAAATAATCTATGGTGAGCCGATAACCCTTATCGCCAACCATGTAAAATAATTCTGATGTTTTTTGAAAAGAATATTTAGCGGGGGTAGAACTATTTGCAAATACCATAACATCATGCGCACCAACTGGATTATATACATTATTAACATGATCAATTAAAAATACTTTTGAGGACTCAAGTTCAAAAATCCTATTAAAATATCCAAACAATCTACTCATAAAATCATCGACATTTTCCTTTTCATCGGTCAATAAGACCCCTTTAATATAATGCCACTGTTTTGGAATGCTCGATGCAATAATATGATTTAAACCTGAAAAACTAAGCGTTTTATTTATGAATGGCTTATCAACTACAAATGCCTCTGATGCTACTTTTATTGCGTCTATAGATTTTTTGCCTAGTTTTTCTTGTTGTAATGTTTGCGTAGCGAGCTCAATCAAATTTTCTATTTTCATAACATTAAATCGAGTATCACCGGGCCATCGTATTTGTAATATGTTATTTGGTGAAAGTATTTTATATGTTTTATCAGTCGTGTTAAATGCAAGGGCTTGCAGCATAACACCGGCGCTCAAACCTAGTTGATTACGTGATGTAGTGCACAATGGCATAGTTCTCATATTTTCAAAAAAATCATATATGATTTCAGAAGATGGAATACCATGAAATGGAGTGTCTGTAATGCCTGCAAGTATAATAGGAAAGCTGTACATATCAGGATTCCCATTCGTTTCATATGCCTTTAGAAGCCATTCACTGCCAGCGTAGCATGTTGAATATAACAAAATATTTGTTGTTACTTCTTTTTCTAAAAATTGTAACAACTTTTTAAATTCAACATACGGCATACCAGCAATAATACTTAAGGAGCAAAATCCCTCAGGCCCACCTCCATGGCCATTAACCACAATATTCCATGCATAATCAGCATTCAAAAGCGTTTTTAATAGGGTTACCAAAGATGAATATATATTAAACTTTCCAAAAATGCCTTTAGCAATGCCTTTTACTGGGTCTAGGTAACCTGGTTGCAAAATAAGAGGATCAATAATTTTGGCGCCATTCTTGATATTGAAGCCAAGAGTTTTGTCATCAATATTGAATTGTTTTTTCCATTTTTCAGGAATACACAGAAGATAGTTTCCAAATTGATAATATTGAAAATCAAGCGCATTAAACCAATTTTTTAACGCCTGATCTTGGCGCTTAAAAAGCCGCTTCCAAATCGATAATTCAACCAAAAATGGCACAGATTCTGCGCTTAAGATACGCCTTAAATAAGTTATTTGGAACTCATTAGCCTCTATAAATCCAAACAATTCGACTGATTCATTGCCATGAATATCAGGAAGAATAATTAAATCGCGTTGGTTTTTTGCTGGTTGCAGACACTCTTGTGCAGACAGGCTACACACTATGAAAACCGTAAAGAAGTATAAAAAAAATTTTTTATACATATAGTCTCCAGCATAAATTATACTAATTTAAAATATAAATATATATTAGAATATCTTTACAGATAAAATCAATATTGTTTAATCTGCCTGGATAAAAGTGAGCGCGGACTCCCAATCAGTTTGAGCGATTTCGAGTGATTTTTTAATTTCTAAAAGGCGTGCGACGGCTTTATTGTATTCTTCCGTTCCGTACGTTGCCGCAGAAAGCTTATCTTGAATACGCCGCTCATCGTGCTCATATTTATTAATAGCACGTTCAAGATCAACAACTTTTTTTCGCATAGCAATTTTATCTGCTGATTCACCACAAGGCGATGTCTTTTTTAATGGCGTAGTACTTGTAGATGTGCGTTCTTGAGAAAGTTGCATACGCTGGGCTGCGCAAAATTCTTCATACGTACCCAAATAACTACGAGCTCCTGTTGGTGTTAATTCAACAATACGCGTCGCAAGCCTGTTTACAAAGTGGGCATCGTGCGAGACAAACAATATCGTCCCCTGATAGGCCAAAAGCGCCTGACACAAAATGTCTTTAATATATAAATCAAGGTGATTTGTTGGTTCATCTAATATAAAAAAATTTGCATTCTTCAGGAGCATTTTGGTCATGGCAACGCGGTTTTTTTCACCACCACTTAAAACATCAATTTTTTTATGCACATCGTCACCACTAAATAAAAAAGATCCTAACATTTTTCTTATTTCAGACTCTTTTTGCAAAGGGCATGCATCAGACACTTCTTGTAAAATAGTTTTTTTAGGGTTAAGAACATCTGCCTGATTCTGTTCAAAAAAAGCTTGTTGCACATTATGTCCAAATTGTATCGTACCAGCTGTCGGCTTATAAGTTCCCATAAAACAATTAAGTAATGTAGTTTTCCCAACGCCATTTGCAGCAACGAGCGCCACCCGTTCACCACGCTGAATTTCTCCAGAAACAGAATTGAAAAGTTCTTTTTCATTAAATCCATAAGCAATATTATTAAACGTCAAAATAACTGCTCCTGGTCGTTGTGGCACCAAAAACTGGAAGTTAACAACCGGCAACGGCGGCTCAACTTCGACTAAAGTAATACGTTCTACTTGCTTTATTAACGCCTGAGCTTGGCGAGCGCGAGTACCCGCCCTAAATTGCTCAATCGTTGCTTGCTTTTGAGCAATTTCTCGTTCTTGCCGAGCTCTCGTTGAACAGGCAATGTCCTGTTGATTCTTTTTTTCTTGCAGATACGCCTGCAAATTACCTCGATAATATTTACCCCGGCCCCGCTCTATTTCAAAAATAGTGGTACATGCTTTTTCAAGATACATCCTGTCGTGACTCACGAGCAAAAAACCCTGCCTCATAGAATGCAATTTGCGCAAAAACCATTGCTGCGTCACAATATCAAGGTGGTTGGTCGGTTCATCAAACAGAAACATATCCGCATCAGTCAATAATAATTTTGCCAATGCAAGCCGCATCTTCCAACCAGTACTGAGCTCAGACACTGATTTTTCAATCATATTGGGTGTAAACCCAAGCCCCGTCAGTACGGCATTAGTTTCTTTAACTGCTGCCGGCTGATCGAATTCTTGGGCCTTTAATTGTAGATCAGAATAATCATCTAATAATTCAGGAGTACATTCCTGCCGAGTAATCAATTCTTCTATATGCTGTATTTTTTTATGTATCTCAGAAATATCGGCAAATGCAGAAAATGCTTCGTCAAAGACATTAAGGGTTGATGCAAGAATCTCTTCTTGTGGTAAATAGGCTATACGCGCACCCTTTTCGATGCTTATTCGTCCTTCTGTCGGCTTAATAACCCCGGCGATAACCTTAAGCAACGTCGACTTCCCAGCGCCATTGCGCCCTATGACTCCAACTTTATCCCCCGCCTGGAACACGCAATTCACGTCTTCAAAGATCTTAGCAATGCCCAAATCGAGCGTAATATTTTGTAACTGTATCATTAAATTCTCTCGTAAAAATCATATAAAATTATACGCTTAGTATAATTGATATCACCAAAATTGTCTATTATGATTTAACCACGTATATTTTTTAAATACGTAGTAATAGGCTATTTATACGTCAAGAGCGATTTGTTTGATTTAAAGGTTAATCTAATGCTTCCATCGAGTTACTTATTTCGGTTTTTGATGAGATCTTGTATCGACAATCAACATAAGCCTCCACTATTTTATGCAACAGGGTTGCAGCGGAAGACATGTGAAATGAAGAGGGGTCTTTTTGTGTCCAATCAAAAATCGGATACCGCATAACTAAGCGATCATCAAAATAATCTGAATTAGCCAAGGGAACGATAAGGTTCGAAATAGCTTCTTGATCAATAAAACGAAGAATCTCTGTACTGCCCGGAAGGCGTTTACTATATGGTTGAGATACTAAAAAATTAAAGTCTTTAGGGAAATGACTTTTGGCCACTTCCTCAAAAGAAAGCATACTATTAGCATGATGTGGAAATTCCAAAATGAAAGTATGCGTTTTTTTAGATACAGGGGTATTTTTTTTCCAACCTAGGGTCTTTGAAAGTATGCGTTTCTTAGATTCGTTGGAAGTATCTTTTTTCAAATCTAAATCTAATGTATCAAGATATTTTTTGTAGATGTTTACTTCTTCAAGAGATGGGGTTTTCCATCTCTTGAAACGATCATGCTGGAGATCGTACTCAAAAAAGCCTGATGAAAATGCTATAAAATCATACTGAGTGTCATGCACTCCTTGCACCTCATCTATTAATTTCATCATCGCCACAAGCCACGCTGGTGACTGACCTAAAGAAAAAACTTTATACTTATCACTTGGATGTTTTTCTTTCATATATGATTTGGTTTTTATAGCAATATCAAATAATGTATCCAACGCACACTCTGACAACAAGGGATGGATTTCTTGATCAGATATTACTAATGCACTTTTATATATTTCAGAAGCAAATTCTTTAAGTATTTTGGTTGCACATGATGAACACTGAGGAACTGGCAACTGCGACATGGCAAATACAGAATAATGTAAGCAAGTCGTCATTACTATTAATAAGTATTTCATATAAGAATTTTTAATAAACATAGATAGTCCTAAAATTTAATCATAATTATCACTAATAATACCGTATGAGTAATAAAACAGTCAATATTTATAGAAATAAAAAACCCCCTTAATTTTCAGAAGAAGATAAGGGGGATTTTGGTGTTTTTTTAAAAAAACTAGTTATTGTTTTTTATTTGTTCTTCGAGCTCTTTAATTTTCTGATCGTATGCGCTCAAATTTTTCTTAGACCCTTCTAGAAAAGCATGCATTTCTTGGCAATTATTAATCGATTTTTTAAAAAATATTTTTCGCAAAAAAGGATATTCACCATCCGTACGACACCCATTGGCGAAATAATGTACCAAGATCACAACCTGCACTTTTTCTTGTACCTGTCTTTCAGCCTTGAGATCAGATAATGCTTTTTCCTGAGGGTTATTCGAATAACTGGCTTGCTGCATAGCATGGCCGTAACCTACGGCTATTATTGTCATAAGACTTAAAATAATTACTTTTTTCATGATAGCCCCATTTTTTTAGTTAAACATGCTTAGACAAAGCATTTGTTTATTAAATTTATCTTGAGTTTTCTCAACTTCAAGCTCTTTAGTTTTCTGATCATACGTGCGTAAATTTTTCTTAGCTTCGAGCTTACCTTCGAGCGCTTTAATCCGCTGCTCGACTTCGCATAAATCTTCCTTATTCTTTTCACGCTCTTGTTGGAACGCTTCTTTATTGTAGTGGTACCAATAGAAACAGGAGGAGCCAATGCAATTGGTATCTAAGGATGTACGGGCTAAAAGTAAACGGCGTCTCAGTTTTTGCATTTCTAATTCATGCTCCAAAAAAGACTCTGTTTCTATTTTTTCGCTTGCTTCTTTAATCGCAATCTGATCCGCCTTTATTGAGCAATGACATTTCTTTACATCCCGAGATCTCGATTCATTCTTCTTTTTTTCATGTAAAAATATTTGCATCGTAAGATCCATTGCGCCGACGTGTGAAAATTGGCTCAATAACAGTATAATTGACAATATTGATATACTTTTTTTCATAGTTTTTACCTTGTTTTTATATTTTTATCAGCTACTAATATTAGTTTATCAGACTAATAATAATTGTCAATCAGAAATTTAATGTCACTTGCTAGCCAAAATGCCCTAAAAATGGCCCAATGCGCTCGATTTTTATTGATAAGCTGTGTGGCGTTTCTAGCAAAATTGATTAAAGGGGCTAAAAACAGCGTTTTTATGCTTATTTACTCCATTTTTCAGTAGATCAATTTTCATCGATAAAATCTATATTACGAAATTGTCGACACGCAAGTGCATTGTAAACCACTTGATAGCCAGATACTGGATGAACATACGAAAAATAAGGAGCAGGAGGCCAACTTTGATGCGTCTGTGCAAATAAATTCGGAAGCAAATAAGGCTCAGAATCTCTCACGACATCAGAATTATCAGTTTCAAGAATAGTCTTTAAAAGGTATAAATCATGCTTTCGATCATTTTCTAATTTTTTAACAAGCTCTGCAGACATACTTTGCACCTCAATAAAGGCTTTTTCTATTGCGATTATTCCTGCTGCAAAAATACACAATTGCGTTGTGCCATAACTAACAAATTTTGTATTTGAATGATAATGCATAACATTCACCACACCATCTCCATAATGAACACTATTTGCAATAGTAATAACATTTGTATGCGTAAGAATCTGGCTCAAAAAATGATTAAGAATATTTACACCTATGAGCTCCCCGACACGGCTTTGCAACAACATCAATCTTCCTTTTTTAGACCTAAAAAGAAAATCATGACAATAATCAACAAAATACTTATCAATAAATTGCCTAAAAATACCGTTAGTGGAATCTTCCATAGAAACTGAAGGGATGAAAATAAGTATCAAAAATAAACCAATAAAACTTTTTTTACTCAACATGCGACTACTCAACTCTTTTAAACTTAATTTAACGCATCATTTTTTTAAAACCAAAATCGAGCCAGATGTGACTTATTGCACCAACCAAAAAGAAAAATGCATCTTTAATCACAGCATCGACTAAATGTGGGGAAAAAAGCGCCGTCCCAATAATAATAGAACCCAAAACTGCAACTACAAACGTAATATTGTGCGTTAACCCTCGATGCTTAACCATAAGCGGAACGCATGAAAAGAGTGCTAATAACGCAAGAATATAAAATTTTTTTTGAGCAATAACAAAACACACCATCACAAATAAAATGCGATAAAAAATTTTCTGCCCTTTACTTTTTATATCTATATCAGGGAACAAGCCACCAAGAATAGTACAGAGTAACCACTCTGCATGATATGATAACGGTAAATAACAGAGCGAAAATATAAAAATGGTAATAGTATACGCGCAGAAAGATCCTAATAAATGGCCTTTATATGACGGCATATCTTATACCTCAAGCTTCATCCATGAAATACCGGGATAATAAAAACGCAAAATACCTTTATAATCCCAACCTTCAGCAACCATCGTACGCGCACCCCATTGGCACATGCCCAAATGATGCCCATACCCCTTGCCAGAAATAACAATCTTGTGCGACTTTTTTGAAATAGAAAAACACAAACTTTTTATTTCACCAAACAATGAGTATATTTTTTTTCCCGAAAGATTAATCGATACAGCAGGCGCGGTCGTAATAACTATATTTTGAACAATTCCCGCTTTGTCTTTTGCATTAATAACAACATCTTTTATGGTAATTTTTTTCTGTGGCTCAATACGCTCGCCAAAAACTTTTGCGGTATACTCAACTCGCCAAGAATATAATTTAGAATTTTTACAATACGTACATGGATATGAACGCGCAAGATACGGCGCTCCCACAAAGTCAATCCCATGTAACCCAGCCGGAATCACACCACCACAACACGCATCATACATCGCTACAATGGGTTTTTTCTTATAGGTCATAATGATGCCACACGTCTCAGTAACAGCTTGACGGACGTGATGACACGTGTGCGTACCTTTATAAGTTTGATGTATGTTGGTATTTTTTATATCATACCAACGCTTAACACGTGATTTTTTATGAGCAGAACGCGCCTCTATAACCTTTGCCACAACGTACGTTCTGCACGTGATTGCAAATGCTTTATTAACTTCAATAGGCCAACCTGGCCAGCTTTCCCATCGTAACACTGAATAAACATAATCCTCTATATGGAGCGAATTAATGAGATAACAGTCTTTTTGATCTTTAATAATAATAAATGACCCATCATACGTATTATCTTCAAACGTTATGTGGCCCTCTAATGGGCTCAAAATAACACCGCTACGTGATAATTTTTTATTATTAATATAGATATTATTGGCATCAATTTTTATAGTAATAATAGAAGAAGCTATTTCCATTTTTACAGAACGATCTAAATCGGTAATTAAAAAACCACTCGGTGATGTAAGCTGAAAAATATTTCCCGAACAATTTTTATATTCTGCTAACAAAACACGTACTTTTCCATCAAAAGAATATAGAGAAAAACTACTATACAGTAAAAGTATCGTAAAAAAACGTATCATAAAAAACTTATTCATAAGATTCTGCCGAACAAAGTGTATAAAATTCTTGAGGTACAGGTAATTTTTTATCAATTCCCAAATTTGCCAATTTATCAGCAACGCCATTATCCTTCCTCATAACATGCCGTACTGCATAATTAATACCTTCCAATCTGGCTTTTACACACGTATACAACTTAAAAAGGCTTTCATTTTTAATTTTATACTCCCCAATCAACTGCTTAACCATAAGCTCAGAATCAGCATTAATTAAAAGTATGTCATCAGGCCCCATATGTCGCTGTGCAAAAAAAACACCCAATAAAAGAGCAAAATATTCCGCTTGATTATTTGTTTTAATGCCCAAAAAAAAGCCCTGCTTAACAACAGGAACATCATTCTTTAATAAATAAACTCCAGCACCAGACAAACCTGGATTATGGCGGGATGCTCCATCAACATACAGATGCCACCGATGCGACTGTTTTTTTATTGTCATAATTCGTCATTCATAGTGTATATAAAAACCTAAAACAATCTTTGCACTGAATTAATTTGTGCCGCTTTATTGCAGCAACATCATTGAGAGGTACTTTGTAAAAACAGCCACTACAACTATTATTATCAAGATCAAGAGGAACAACAGGATTTTCAACTTTTAACTTCATCGCATCATATTTTTCACGCCATTCTAAGGGAACGCGCGCTTCATATGTAACGCGTTGTGACATAAGCGATTGTGCTTCTTGATCAAGAAGCACAATGTCGCTATTTTTTTCATGCACTAATAAAGAAAAATTAATCTGATCATGCTCAAATTTATTTTTACATTCGTCGTATTCGCTCTCTGCCTGTTCATAAATAGATACAAGCTTGAGCAGTTCATCTTCAATATGATCTATTTTTTTTGTTATATCATCAAGCTGCGCGCAAGCCGCCATATATTCACGTGGATTTGAAACGTGCTCAAGCGACGCCCTCTTCACACGTTCTTTATCGCGCAAGCTAGAAATTTCTGATTCTTTAGAATCCATGTCTCTTTTTAATGCGAAATAGCGGGCACGTGCCGCTTCAAGTTTTTCTTTTTTTTCATCAAAAGCATGTTGCGCCAGGCGCAGATCGTCATTTAGCTTATCGCGCTTAACAACCAACGTATGTACCGCCTGATCGAGCTTAATTAAATCGATAAATAAAAAAAAAGGGTTTCCCTCTTTCATAGATAAGCTTTCTTCAATGACCATGTCTTCTCCTCAAGTATGGTGGGCCCACCAGGATTTGAACCTGGGACCTCTCGGTTATGAGCCGATTGCTCTGACCAGCTGAGCTATGGGCCCTTACTGTAAAAGAAATAACATGCAACAATAGTAAATAAATTTTATTAAATTGTCTAGCCAATCAACATTTTTTATCACAACAACATAAAAATTATATAAAAATACAAAATAGATATACATATCTACCAGTTATTACTATTAATGCTATTATTATACTAAAATTACCAACTATTATAATAATGAGACTTACATGACTTATCGCTCGCTCATATATATTTTTATAATCACTCACATTGCAAGCATTTTTTGCTACATCCCCTTCAATCCCATTTTGACACTTGGAGGGGCAGGCTATGAATGGAAAGGGGCGAGGCCGGGTATTGTTGGATGGCTCGAAGTACCGGGCTATGAACCAAAATATGTATTGACAATACAACGCACATCAGGAGAATATGAGTACGTACACCCACATAATTTCGATGAACAGTTGCCCCAAGGCCTCTTTGTTTGGCACGATGACTGGAAAAAACTGAATACATTACCAGAATTTGAAAAGCTCCCGCTGGGTGATTTAGATAATTTTACATGTGATGCAGCAATTTTAAGGGACTGTAACCCAAGTTTTTTTTCACATTTACCGGCTCAAATAAACAGCAAAAAGGCAACATTTACGTTGACTTATGATGAAGCAACCAAGGAAACAATGTGGATTAAAAAAAATTCTTTTTTGGATGATATATTCCACAAAGAAAATATATTATTCAAACCTAGGAACGATGCGCATCCCTCTACAGAGGTCAAAAATTTGTTTACATGGCACCAAGAGGATGCAGAACAGGGACGCCTCTTCCGCCCTGGTGCTTTTCACAAGCTGATGGGCTGCACTGAGCCATACTTTAAGAAAATAACCCGGGGAAAGCTCCCTCACTCATTATTCCCGATGCACTGGGAGATAGCTGATCCAGAAAAAAAGGCGGAGCTACTCAAACAATTTCCAGGCAGAGTTGCTATACCGAAGCCAGAAACCTTTAAAATTATTATATTAAAAGAGCTGTATGAACAATATGAGTCACAATTAACATCAAAGAAACAAGGTTCAATCAGCATCATTGACGGATATGATATCCTTAAAGCCGACCCAAGCAATATAGAATCAAGAAAACAAACTGACATACGTTTTTTGCAAGCAACACATCCCAATGCCGCATATCAATACGCTTCAAACCTTAATGGTCTTGAAGGTGGAGTCGGGGATCCTACTCATTACATTGAGTCTATGATGTATCGTCCTGCGCAAGGAGAAGAAGGATGCATTGCGACCATAGGATCAGCATTTACGCGCAAGTATTTAATTCACAATAAAGAGCATATCAATATCTTAAAACACGTCGTCGATAAAGATGGAAAACAGAAAGTTGATGTAAATAGCGTTGGACGCATTACAAAAATAACAACCCCTCTTACAGAGGACGACATACCCAATATAGGGATCGGATGGCACGAAAATGTTATGGTAACAAGCGGATATGCTCATGGCTACACACTCAAAATGGCCGACACTCCCTATTCAAAACATGCATTTGCTGGATTTGAACAAATAGATTCACAGGATCCGCGCGTACAATATTTGTACGGCACCGGCAGCGTTGCGCCCGATCGAGACCCACTTTATATATATAATAGCGTAATCAAAGAGCCAATTATCATCAATCAAGTATTAACCGCTGCGCTTGACGTAAATCAGCGAAACATAGACTCAATGAAGAGTAACAACGACATTGCACAAAATATTGCAAAATTATTACAAATAAGCGCCTATCAAGGCACAATTTTAAAAGCTATTGTTAATCATGAGAAAAATCTCTTCTTAACATTAGTCGGCGCTGGAGCATTTCAAAATAAACTTGAATGGATAAATGAGGCACTAGAATCATCATTTACGGTCAATGGCAAAAAATTTCGCCTTATTGATGCCATTCACCAGTCTGGACTTAATGTAAAGGTCGTCATACATCATGACCCACGATCTGATCGCACCAAAGGCGACGATGAAATCAACAAATTTATTGCACGAGTAACTGCGCTAGAAGGCCCTCTGGTAAAGCTTGGAGGAACCGCACGGCATTATAGCAGGCTACAAGCCAAACTCCCTATCCCCTATACCCCCTATAAAAATAGCTTTATAAGCCCACAAGAAAGCATTATTCATCAAATCGCACAAGAAGAGAGCGTATGCACCCATGAAGAAGAAGTACAGGGACGCCACCAACAGGCGCTTCTTACTTTATTCAAAAAATTCGAACCTAGAGGCCTCTTAAGCCAAATTCACCTTACTAAACCTTGAAGTATCTTAGCGTCCCTTAATTATAATAAATCATTGCTATTTGAAATAATAATATGCGATACTTAATAGTGTAAGTACTTACAAAATGTAAAATTAAGTTACAAACATTAATTAAGGAGACTTTTTATGAAAAAGTTATTATTTACACTCGTTATTGGTGCTGCTGGTTTGGTTGCGGTAAGTGAACTTTCAGCTAATCGTTGCGGTAGATGTCCAAGAGAAAAAACAGTTTGTGGTCCTAAGGTATGTAATACCAAGTACATTAACCACCCGATCCCTACTTTGAAGTGCGTTAAGGAAGTAGAAGTTGCAGCTCCATGTAGCTTAGAAAAGATTGTTGAGACATCTTATATAGCTAAATGTGACGGCGATTACCACGAAAAAGCTGAGTAATCTGTCTGTAAGTTAAGTTATACTTATCTTACAAGCAATCAATTTACTCGATTGTTAGTATAAAGTTACACCCTCAACCTTACACGTTGAGGGTGTACAATAAAAAGTCTTTTATGCGCTGGGAGTAGCCCCATTCGTTATCGTACCAGGCGAGTATTTTGCCAGAATTATTATTAACGTGCACAAGCGCAGTATCTATGATAAGTGATGAGGGATTACCACGATAATCACAAGAAACGAGCTCTTCATCTGAAAGCGTAAGTATATTTTTAAACTTACCTTCAGAAGCTGTGTTAAATACGCTTAAAAGCTCTGCTTGGGAGCTTTTTTTGTGTGAATAATAGATAAGGTCAAGTAACGATACATCGGCCACAGGAACACGAATAGATACCCCAGAAACTTTATTTTTAAGCCCAGGTAAAACGACGCCGATCATTTCTGAAGCACCCGTTGAACTTGGAATCATATTAAGCCCGGCCGCTCGCGATGAGCGTATATTTTTTGCCTGCGCATCAACATCAAGTAAATGCTGAGAGTTGGTGTAAGCGTGCACCGCAGTAAAATACGCTTGTTCTATCGTTACATAATCATCGATAATTTTAAGAAGCGGCAAAAGAGCGTTGCTGGTACAGCTTCCCAAAGAAACAATTACCTGATTTTTATATTCCTGCTCATTTACCCCCATAATGATAGAAATATCAGCATCAGAAGACGGCGCCGTAATTAATACTTTTTTAGCCCCACTCGTAATATGCTCTACAGCTTTTTCACGGCACGCATAATGCCCCGAAGCTTCTATAACCCAATCGACTTTTAACGCAGCCCAGGGCAATTTTTGGGCATCTAATTCAGAAAAAAGCGTTATCTCGTGCCCATCAATGATTAATGTGTTTTCACGGCACTCAACAGAACCCTGATACGTCCCCATAATAGTGTCATATTTGACCATATACGCCATGGTTTTTATATCTGCCTTGCCAATATTAATAGCGATAATTTTTATTTTATTATCAAGACGACCCGGCTGAATAAGTGTTCTCAAAAAGCTTTTCCCAATACGACCAAAGCCATTAATTGCTATGCGCAACATACCCATCTCCTGTATTAAAAAATGCTGCATATAAAACATCCTGATCAAGCGACCCCTTAAGGGCCTCACAGACATCATACTTTATTTGTTCTAATAAATCAGGATGGCGTGACTCACAACGAATACTTATAACAGCTTGGGTATTGGATGGCCTAATAATACTCCATCCACAAGGAGTCACTATTCTAATACCATCAATAAATGAAAGCTCTGCATCTTTTTTAGCCTGATAATATCGTTCGCATGCTTCAATAACGACATGCTTTTGATCTTCTGGGCAGGATACACGTATTTCATCGGTAGCATATATTGCTGGGAATTCACTCACCATCTCATCAAGCGATAGACCTGTCGAATGCATGATATCAATAAGTCTCAGGGCAGCATATATACCATCGTCGTAACCAAAATAACGATCATTAAAAAAGAAATGCCCACTCAACTCACCGGCAAGAAGCGCTTTATATTTTTGCATGCCCTTCTTTATAAGCGAATGGCCCGATGGTGAAACATAGGGAATACCACCCCACTGTATCAATAAGTCCGGAACAATTTGTGAGCATTTTATATCATACACAACAGCTGCATTATTATAATATTTTAATACATCTTTACTAAAAACAGCCAAAAGAATATCCCCCAAAATCAATTTACCAGAAGCGGTTATAGCAGCCATTCTATCGCAATCACCATCAAACCCGATACCCAATTCAAGCTTATGTATGACAACATGCTGCCGCAGGTCACGCATATTCTCTTCTATAACCGGATCTGCCGGATGCACGGGAACAGCTACAACATCTTCGTACAAGCGATGAGTTCCATGCCAGCCAAATGCACTGATAAGATCGGGCACTATTGCACCAGCCGTACCATTCGCACAATCGAAAGCTACTGATATAGTAATATTTTTAAGATGAGCAAAATGTTCTACAAGCCAATTAACATACAACCCATTGGCATCAATAACACTAACAACGCCTGCAATATTACTTATTATTTTACTTTGATTAAGATATAGCCGGTATATGTCTTGAAGGGCTTCTTCAGATAAAGACTCTTTCCCCAAGCATATTTTTAAGCCGTTATACTCCGGTCCATTATGAGATGCCGTGATCATAATACCCGCATCATACGCCTGAGTGTGCATCATAAAGTACATAACAGGCGTTGGACTGACCCCGATAAAAACAACATCCAAACCGCTATCGGACAATGCCTGAATAAGATGATTTTTAATAATCTCTGAATGAGAACGACCATCCATACCAACTACTACTTTTTTACAGATGGGAAGCTGCTGCAAAAAATAAAGGGCAATTGATTGCCCGAGCGCATACGCCTCTTCTAGTATAAAATCTTCGTTTATCTTACCTCTAATGTCATATTTTCTAAATATTGAACTTTTCATACCACCCTCTCTTTTCTCAATAAAATTGATACCTGTTTTTTAAAACATATATCTACAAAATGCAAGATTTTTATATTTTTTATATAAACATTGAAATTTACATAAAATAACTGGTATTATTTAATTGTAATTTGAAATATTTTATTATATGGCGTTCATGATGAAAAAAAATTTTTTTATTATTACAATACCCCTCATGGCTGTAATAGCATTACATTTTATATGCACACATGGTCAATTTAATCTACTATCAAGCTATAAAAAAACGATACGCATTTCTAATCAATCACCCGATCAGGTATTTATTGCTATTAAAACGCGCGGGTCATGTGAAAACGTATGCAGGAGCGGTAAAAGCGGTCCTCCATGCTACATTCCAACGGGATGCTGCGACACCACCGTCATTCCAGCTGGTAGAACAAAGTCACTCCCAAAATATCAAGACGATGCCGTTATCCTGCTAGCATTTCCACAGGTCGGAGGTGCATATTTCGCAAATACCAGCGAATCTTCTATCACATTTCCTGATGATTTTGAACAAACACAGAGCGCCATGGAATGCTCCGGTGACTGGGCAGGCTGGACGAGCTAAACAGCTGTTTGTAAAAAAATAAAAAAGTAGCTACAGTAATAATACTATGATTCCACTAAAAATTAGTATTAAAAATTTCTTGAGCTACGGATACCCAGCGCAAACGATCGATTTCGAACCATATCAACTCATGTGTTTATCCGGTAAAAATGGCCACGGCAAATCGGCACTTTTAGATGCAATAACCTGGGCATTATGGGGACAAGCACGCAAAATTTCTGGCACCGTTAAAGCTGACGAAGGGCTTGTTCGACTAGGACAAAACAACATGTCCGTCACACTTGATTTTATCTGCAACAATACAACCTATCGCGCCAAGCGAGAATTTACTTTAAGTACTAATAAGTCTTACACCAATGTTGAATTTGGCATATTAGACGCATCGGGAACATATAAATCACTGACTGATAAAACTATTCGGACCACACAAGAAAAAATTGAAAAAATTATCGGCCTTAATTTTGAAACATTTGTTAATTCTATTTTTTTACGACAAGGCCAATCACACGAATTTTCAAAAAAATCACCCAAAGAGCGCAAAGATATATTATGCTCAATTTTAGGACTAGAACAGTTTGAATCAATCAAAAGACGCATTTTAGATGCAACAAAAATATATACGCATGAAAAAGAATACTTGGATAAGACAAATACCAGAATTATTCAAGAAATTGAGCATGCCCCAAGTATCACCGCGTCCTATCAAACAACATGTGATACGCTCGCGATAATTATTACTCATGAACATACGAGCAATAAACAACTTGAGCTGTTAGATCAAGAGAAAAAAAAGCTTGACCAAGAATATTCTCAACATCAGTTATTAATTGCACAACACGCATCACTTCTCAAACAAGTACACGAAATAAAAAAATATATATCCCAAGAAAGTACGCATTGGCGGCGCTTGCATCACAAAAAAATAACCGCTCAAGGCTATTCCGCCGATACACTTTTTTTGCTTGAAAAAGAATTTTATGCATTGCAAGAACAATATGCGCAACGCATTAGCCTGCAAGCACAAGTAATGCATACACAGCAGGCACTTAATAAACTTACTACTGAGTTGAATACACTACATATGCGTACAATAGCAAGCATAGAAAACACTATTTCTGGCCATAAATTAAATGCAAATACGCTTGCACAAAAGAGCACTGATTATCAAGAAAAATACGCACAACTGTGCCAGCAAGAAACCGAATATGCACAAAAAAAAGCAATACTAGAAAATGCACTTAAAAATTCTGTTGCCCATCAACAGAAGCTTATTATCGAAGAACAACAATACGAAAAAAGAAAAAATTATTATCACAAATTTACGACCAAGTTGACGTCTTTACGCGAACAAGTGACAACGCAAAATACTCAAAAACACAGCATCAACCAACAATCGAACTGTCCTCTCTGCACACAAGAACTTAACCCATTACTACAGCAAACCGTACTTAATCATTTTGCACAACAGGAAGCGCTTTCACATCATCACATAACACGCCTATCGAGCATATTAACGCACTTAAAAGAGTTACTACTCGAACAACGCACACGCATAGAAGCACTCAAAAAAGAACAGCATAATCATATTGCCTATACAACCCAATATACTGCGCTGCTAGAACAAATAGCGCTACTTGCTGAACAAAAAAAGAACACCCACAAAAATATACAAGAACTATTGACCAAAATAGCAGATACTCAAAAACAGCTGCAAGACGCTATCACGCTCACAACAACAACAGAATCACAATATGAGCACACAACAAAAAATAACCCCGACTATCAAAAATTAGCGCTTGCAATAAGCGAGCTCGAACAAAAAATAACCGCGCTCAGTTTTGATCAAGTTCACTACGAACATATAAAAGTGCAATACGACAAAGCGAATATTTATCGCACAGAATATAATAACTTACAAAAAGAATTACACGGGCAAGAGCATAGACGCATCGCGATTCGCGCATCAATAGAACAATGCAAAATGCATGCATTAGAATTAAAAAAATTAGCCCAACTTATTAGCAATTCGACAATACAAGAGCGCATGACGCACATAGAAGACTTGTGCGCAGAACACAAACGAACACTCAATAAGCTCAGCGAACAAAAAAATGGCGTTCTCCAGCAAAAAGGCAGACTCGAACAACAGCAAGCAATAATCGCAAAATATCAAGAAGAATTAGGCATTAATCAAAAGCGTCTATTAGAACTTGAGCAACAATTAGATAATCTGCAGGTATTGGCACAAGCTGTTGGAAAAGAAGGCATTCAAGCGCTTTTAATAGAAAATGCTCTTCCAGAACTTGAACATGATGCCAACGCATTACTCAGCAAATTAACCGAAAATCAAGCACAAATACACATCGAGTCACTTAAAGATTTAAAAAATGGTGGCATCAAAGAAACCCTCATTATCAATATATCTGACGCTATGGGCATTCGCCCCTATGAACTTTTTTCTGGGGGAGAAGCCTTTAGAATAGACTTTGCCCTGCGCATCGCGCTTTCTCAACTGCTCGCCCGCAGAGCTGGCACTTCATTACAAACACTCATTATTGATGAAGGCTTTGGCTCACAAGATGAAGAAGGCCTCGCCCACATCATGGACGCCCTGCATAAAATCCAAGATAATTTTTCAAAAATTATTATTGTCTCCCACCTCGCTTCTATGAAAGACCAATTCCCTACGCAGTTCTTTGTCCACAAAGGCCCCCACGGCAGCACCGTTAATGTTATTCACCAGGGATAACAACAACCCCCAAATATATATTTGACAATGTATACACATTGTATATACTAGATTAAGTATTTTATTATAATTCTGTATAATCCTGGGGGGATTTATGTTAAAAAAACTCGTTAAATACGGTAATAGCAATGCTCTTGTTTTCGATAAGGCAATTTTGGAATTGCTCAATATTAGTGAAGGCTCAGTACTCAAAATAAGAACCGATGGTGTATCACTCATACTGACGCCGCATGTTCAGCAAAAAAATATCGAAGAAAAAATCAGTCCAACCATCACACATATAGACGCAGTGCAGGATAGCGTCATCGATTGCATAATAAAACAGTATAATTTATCGCCCCAAAATAGAGACGCGCTCATCAAAGAATTAAAAGAGTTATACGCACAAAGAAAAGCGCTCATTGAAAAAACATGGCCAGCCTATCGTGATTTTGCACAAAAAAAAGAAGCTTTGTTGCAAAAATATAATGTGACCTACTCACCAGAATTTCATGAAGAATGTGTTACATTACAAAATAGTCTTATCCCAGAAATAGCAAAAATCGAAGATCAACTCCTCAATTTTGAAAAAAATCATAATTTAAATAACGCACAAGCAATCATGCGCCCAGATATGACGCTTAAACAAACGATACATGCTGAATCTATGGAAAAATTAAAAGGTGCCTACGCCGATCTTGCCAAAAAGCATGCTGAAGCAAGAACGCAACTTGCATCAATGGCAGAAAATCCTGATGCTATCCATGAACTCCAATTGATGACTGAAAAATCTGGCGGCAACCTCAACGTAGGAACACTAGAATACGCCACAGCCTATAATGAGATACGCTATAAATATGCGCCGAAAGCACGCGCTATGGATGAAGAAATGACACGTGTCGCCAAAGAAATATTATGTGGAAAATCTGCATAATTTCTATATAATAAGTATTAAAATGCAAAAAACAGCTGTGGAGGAAACCGTGAAAATATTTAAATCTATTTCTATTTTACACATATTACTAGTAAGTTTTAGCATATCGGCTATGGGCCCGATTATTGAAAGATACAATAAAGCACGTGATGGCGAAGCAATACAAAAAATATTGAAAGATAATTACGAGACATTAACCTATGAATTCCTCGGTCAGCCTGAAGGCACAACAAACAAATACTTAGAAAGCTCTAAATTTATAACTGACGTTATACGCATTGATGGTAAAACTATTGGCTTTGTTAATTATATCGCCTACAACGGCACTTTCTGCACGTTTCATATAGGACGATATGGCATGATACATCTTATTGGTATTGATACAGATTATCAGCATAATGGCTATGGAGAAATGCTGCTTGATCATGCCCTTGCAACGCTTAAACAAGAAAATACGCCTATCATATTTCTCGCCGTTAAAACCGACAATGTTAAAGCTCGAAGTTTATATGAAAAGAAAAATTTTTCGTGCAATCTACCGCCAGCGGCTCAAAGCCATACGCCACAACTCTTCTATAGCCTTACAGTCGAGGTTCCGGCTGATCAACTTCCTCAAGGGAATTTTGTTCAACGTTATCCAAAAACATGCCTAGGCATTACAATAATTGGAATAGGAGCTTATATGTATGCAACCCATTGGCTCAAAAGCGCGCTCCATGTTTAAACAATTAGTATTAATCGCAGCGATCACTCATACATGCATGAGCGCACATTCTCCGCTTATGCAAGCAGTAGAAGATCAAGATTTTAAAAAAATAGAAGCATTATCAAAAAATACAATACTTACTGCAACAGAAAAGGCACAACTCATACAAAAAGCGCAAGCGATTGCAGAAGATTGTGAGCATAATGCATGGTTATCAAGCGAGTCAAAAAAAGCTTTATTAGCAGTAGCCTGCGTCTGCCTCATTGGTATTGGCCTTGCATTCCTAGGACAGGGCAGCCAGATAATAATGCTCTATGATCGAATAAAAGAAATATCTTTCTGGCAAGAAATAATAAAGCTCTCAACTGAATACAAATATTACTTTGCAGCATGCTTTTTAGGAGCAGGGGTGAGTTTTGCCGCGGCGATAGTATGTGGCGCAGAAAACATGTCTGGTTACTACACCGATCGACATAATTATATAAGAAATTATATAAGAAACTTATAAACAGAAAATATAGTAAGAAATTGCTTAATTGTGCATAGCTGTCATAATTATGCGCTAGATAGCATTATATCAAAAACTAAATCACGGGAGAGACCATGATCATCTCAAAAAAACTAGTAACAGCGCTTTTTATCGCGATAGCAGCTGCACATACTCATGCAGCAGATCCGGTAGTGGCCGATTACAGCTCCGGCAAAAATAAAATCACAAGTATTATGTCTCATGAAGAAACGGGCGTATCAGCATATAACAAAGAACATATTGCATATGCCGATACAGAAAATATTTCAAACGACTTAAATATTCCAGAAATAGCCAACTTTTTTGACTGCAAAACATTAATTGGGCAATCTTTTATAGCAGAAACGCTTAAACATCCTGTTAGCCCCCAAGACAAAAACTCTGTCCTTGCCAACAGACAAAATGCTATCAGAGCTTTAGTAGAAAATCCTGAGTTGAAAAAAGAAGTCGAACAACTTATCGAAGCTGCTTATCAAGAAGAACAAGAAGTTGTTAAATTGATGTCTGATTTTTTCAAGGGCCAAACGTGTCCTGAGTTACAACAACTAGAAGTGATCAAAAAACAAACTCCAAAAATGTACCCTATCTATGAATTTTTCTATTTAAATCCCACGGGCAACATAATAGGAACAGCTTACAACTTAACAAATTTCACAGGATATTTTATTGGAACCTGTTTGGCGGGTAAAACAATCTATCAATCTGCCAGGGCAGGCATTGACTATTTTGAACCAGCAAAAGGCGTACTCGGTTGTGGATTAGTGAGCAGCTTATTCGCATATAACTTGCATAAAGATTATTCGTTAGCATCAGGCAAGCGCGTAAAAATGCATGCGCTTAATTGCATGATCGCGATAGCAGAAAAATTGGACGCCCTCTGCGTAAAGCACAATATCAAGAATCAATTTACCGTAAGCGCAATCAAAGATCCAAACGCGCTGGAATTAATGCAAGCATTAAAGCATCCAAGATATCAAAATAAAAAAGCACTCTTGTTCATGACGCCAATGGTGCATACATTTCTGTATAAAGTGTACCAACAAGAAAAGCATCTTGCAGGCGTGCTCGCTTCTATTGCAGAAATGGACGCTTATAATGCAATAGCAACCAAAATCATAGAATCTAACACAACAAACAATAAACTATGCTTTGTTACTTTTGTAGACGATGCACAACCAGTTGTACGCGCTCAAAAATTCTGGAATCTTTTGGTCAAAAATGCAGTTCCAAATAATATCTCAGAACAAAAAAACATAATTTTGACCGGGCCAAATGCTGGTGGTAAAACGACAGCAATTAGAGCAATACTACAAAATATTGTACTTGGCCAAACATTTGGTGTAGCCGCCGCAGAAACATTCGAAGCAACTATGTTTGACGTCGTACATTCTTACCTCAATATTTCTGATAATATTTTGAACGGGCTTTCATTATTTGCATCAGAAGTAAAACGAGCACAGGATATTTTGCAAACTATCAAAACATTGCAACCAGATACAAAATTTTTCTTTGCACTTGACGAACTCTTTACCGGCACCGTCGCCGAAGATGGCGAAGCATGCGCATATGAATTTGTAAAAAGAATAGCAGCTCTTGATAACGTTCAATTTATCTATGCAACGCACTTTAATAAGCTCAAAGAATTGGGCAAAGCCAGCCCATTGTGCGCTAACTACAAAGTTGATGCCCCTATAAAGAATGCTGACGACAAACTGGTATATCCATTTACGCTCAGTCCGGGCGCAAGCAATGCCAGAGTCGCCTTAGACATTGCGCGAGAAGCTCAGTTATTTGCTTAAATTACTCCTGGGGGCCGATTTTGGCCCCCAGTTTCTTGTTTTTATTGAAAAATATACTATTTGTGATATAATTCAATATTGATAGAAAAAAATAAGTATTTTTATAAAAAATACAGTTTGAAAAATTTAAATTTTTGGGAGATTGTTATGAAAACAAACAAAATCATTCTTATCGCAGCTATGCTTGGCTACGCAACAGCAGCCCAATCATCATATACAACAACTGTGACAACTATAGTTGGCGCAACTCCCATGAGCGACTCGACTCTTCATTGGGGCGTGAGCTTATTCCCATCGATAGCAACTATCATGGCAACATTTTCGATGGATAGCCTCATACGCAGCATCCATGGCGCCGCACCAGTTAAACCAGAAACGCAAGCGCTTTTTGATGCTCAAGCACAAAAATTAGGCCTTACCTGCACCGTATATCGCTTCAGGCAAGACATGGCGGAGGCGATTTTGAATCGATCTGGAATAACACACCTCAACGTTCGCGATTGTATATGGATTAACGAAGCATACTTTGATGCAACAAGTGCTGATGAAAAAAATATGGTCATCGCCCTAACTATCGCACATGCTAAAAATAAAAAAACTATTCAAACCGTATGTGCAGCGATTATAGCACCGATTATTACAGAATTAGTAAGTGAAAAACTTGGCGAATTTTGCAATAAAAATATTAACCATGTCGCATACTATGCTGCTACCTGGTGCGTTACAAAAGCCACTGCAAATATGCTCATGCTTATGTTTTTTTCTCATCAAACTCAAAAAAGTATCGTTACTGATGCCGCTAAAATATTGGGCGACACCAAGCTTTTAAAAGAGTATTACCAAAAGCTTTATGACCAATCTGGCTTAAGCGTGTACAAAAAAGCTCTGTCAACACTTGATGCTATCGCACAAACAACATCTACAGCACAGGCATAAAAACTTATTGACGGTGGGCTTTATCAAGAATATGATTCTTGCGTAAAAATTCCACCGCTTCAAATCCTGCTTGAGCAGCGGTACCTGTTGCCGTACTCACTTGCCTAAATTTACTATCAGCAACATCTCCTGCGGCGAAAACGCCTGGAACTGATGTTTGCTGACTACGCGTACCAAGATAAATATAACCGTCATGAGCTAACTGTATATGATCTTTAAAAAGTTCTGAATTAGGGTTATGTCCGATAGCGACAAAAACGCCATCGCAGGGGAAGAATGAAATGTCGCCCGTTGCACCGTCTTTAATCTCTAGACCCGTAACATTTTGTCCGTCGCCAATAATTTTAAGCACCTCTTTATTATATTCTATGCTCACATTGTCATACCCGCGTATACGTTCTTGCATATGATGCATTGCACGCATACGACTTTTACGAACAAAAATAGTAATATGCTGAGCGTAAGGAATATTGAGAGCGTGTTCAATGGCGGAGTCCCCACCACCAATAATCGCAACTTTTTTATCTGTGTACAAAAAACCATCACATACTGCGCATGAAGAAACACCCATACCCCAATAATGTGATTCACCGGGAATACCAAGTCTGCGCGGCGCTGATCCGGTTGCAATGATCACAGAATAAGCCTGTATTTTTTTATCGAAATCTAATGTGAGCACAAATGGCCAACTAGAAAAATCCATATCGGTAACCGATCCCTCTAAAAATTCCGCCCCTGCAGACCGTGCCTGTTCCTCCATTTTTTTGATAATATCTATGCCTGGCAACACATCAACTGCCGGAACATTTTCTACAGCGCTTGCACCCGTCAACTGCCCTCCGGGCTTTGGTCCTGCTACAATCAATGTTTCATACCCCAATCGCGCCGCCTGTATAGCCGCCGTCAAACCAGCTGGGCCGGAACCGATAACGACTATGGGTATAACGGCCTGTTCTTGCACAGCCGCATGCGCAGAAAGTATGTTGATAAAGATAACAGCTACAAGCAATAAATAATTTTTCATAAGAGCACTTCTTTCCTGGTAAGTAGATATATAATTATTATAGCGATAACACACAACAAAAAACAATTCCAAAATATAGCACCCAGAAAAAACTATCTATAGACAAATGTTGATTATTTTTTTTAACATATTTTATACTTGAAATAAATAAAGCCTAGGATATACAAGGGGGTGCTATGTCAAAATATTTTTTTATACTTGCCTATTTAGGCAGCGCAATGCATCTTTTTTCCATGGACAACCTAGAAAAACAATTTTTTAAATGGGCTAAAAATGGAAAACCTGACGATCTAGAAACGTTTATTGATAGGGTTGATATTAACAGTAGAAAACCAGGAACTCACGAAACTCCTTTAATTGTTGCAGCGTATAATGGACACGAACAAAATGTAAAAAAATTACTAGAAATACCAGAAACAGAAGTTGATGCGCAGGATGTATTTGGAGACACAGCACTTCACAATGCAGTCAATTGGCATTATATTCGTCATCAAAAAACGATGCTCCGATTATTAGGAGCCGGCATAGATTTTTCTATAAAAAATAACAATAGAAAAACGGCGTTCGAGACACTTTTAGCACAACCACAAATATATCAAAAATTATTTAATCTCACCCGCGAGGATTATAGGCAGATGGTCAATGTCTTCGAAAGATATCTTTCTGCAGAAAGCATGTGCTATCGCTGTTGTGTCTGCGGAGAAAATATAGATGATTCAACCCGCTTTCAACTACTGTGCGGCCACAATCAATTTCATACTCATTGCATAACGCATATGAATGATGCCGCAAAATGCCCCATCTGCGACGAATTCAATCTCTCCCTCAACCCATAAATTCACTTATTCAAGCACTAATTTTGATAATTGTTATACTGAAAAAATTACTTTATTTTCAAAATTCAATACACACACAGGTAATGACTATGACACGACAAAAATTTCCGAGAGTTGGAGTTGGGGTCTTGGTAATACAAGACAACAAGCTCCTGCTCGCCAAGCGTAAAAATGCTCATGGTGTAGGCACATGGTCGCCGCCGGGTGGGCATCTAGAATTTGGAGAAACCGTAGAGCACTGCGCAGCGCGGGAACTGTTTGAAGAAACTGGATTAATAGCCGATAGCATAGAGACATTGTCCTGGGTGAACACTATTTTCGAGCAAGAACAGAAGCATTACATTACTATTTTTACACTTGTGACGCAGTTTTCCGGCTCGCCGGAAATTAAAGAACCGGACAAGGCTGAATTCTGGAAATGGTTTGATATTAATCAATTACCAGAACCATTATTTGCCCCCGTCGCAACATTCTTCGAACAGAAAAAAATTAACAATCTACAAGCATATAAATAATATAAAAAAAATAATTACGTACAATCAAATTAGACACTGCAATGTATTCCTGTTAGAATAGCAAAAAAAATAAAACAAATAACAAAGACAGGATTGCTATGTGTAAAAATACTCTACATATGTATTTAATTTCAGTTTTATATTCGTCATCTTTCTACGCATTATATTCGATGGAAGAAAAAAAATATTTTAATAATGCCGTCGAATCAGCCCTCCAGATAAGTACAATTACTCACGATATAGATGATAAAATAAAAAATATTACCAAGCTTAAAAACATTAATGATAATATTAAGCTTGATGAATTTAATCATATTTACACATTAGAACTTAAATCGAAAGTTGCCGATATCATCAGCGCGCAAACTGGATTTATTATTAATGATTCTTCAGACGCTTTTCTCATGCATCAACTGTCGCATTGTCTCATAACGTCGCAAAATAAAGTTACCGCACTTACTCAATGGCAAAAAATTAAAGGTACGCATAAGAATTATCACAATACTATACATGCCATTTTAGCATTGCCACATGAGTACATACACAACATGTACAACCACACACAAGATTTTTGTAAAGGTTCAGAAATAAGCATCATCAATGATGTAATTTCTAGAATATACAGTAATTATGGACATACATGGAATGATGATTACGAAATAAAGCAAACGGCTCATCCATCAAGATCTTTACATGCATTGCGAACCAAAGGATTACGGATCACACTAGATACAAGTAAAATACCGGCAATAAAAAAAATAGCCCAAATCAATCCTTTTTGCCCCATCTTGGAACAAATAAAAAATGAAAGATGTATAACAATCAATGGCTTTAAAAATTCAAAAGCATCTTTACCCATTCATGATAGCTTTGACCATTTTTGGACCTATGATTTATTAGAAAAAAATGGAATTTTAAAAAAATATGCCGATTTTTTACAAAAAGTGGGCAATCCGCACACTACCGATATGTTTAGCAGAGAAGGTGAATTAATCGCGTCTGCTGCTTATGAATATAGATTTTCTTATTTGGCGCAATCATATCATTCTATTATTAATTATGATCAATTAATTGAATTATTTAAAAATAATAACAATTTAACAAATAATCAAAAAGAAGCGTACGCTACGCTCATGTATAACAAAAATAATGAAAATTTTACTCAATATTTATCAAAAGTTATCAGTGGAATACACATTGAACTCATGGAACAACGCAGAAAACATGGCTTTATAAAAATATTAGATAAAAATTTTAAGCCGATTGATATTTTGCAAACACTCGATCTTGAATATATATCACTCATAATAGATATACATAAAGCGCTCAATAATGAAAAAAATAACGCATTTTATGCTTTATATAGTATAATGCTTATTTTTGAAGAATATCTGCATCAAGTAACTCATGCTGCAGCGGATAAAGACTTGATAATAACGCTCAAAGACATAGAAAAATATGATATTAAAAAAAGTAGCTTATCGCGTGAAAAAATATCATGGTTAAAAGAAAATATTGGATCACTTGCAACGAGAAAAACGATGTGCAACCAAAAATTTCACAATGAAAGAACACTGGCACATGAACATAGAATATGAACTACGTTACTACGCTATAAATAAACAAGAGATCATTAAACGATTACAAGAAATTTCGGCAGAATTGTATGAAACTGAATTTCTTATGAAAAGAAAAGTATACCATCTAGCTCCAGGCAAATGGCTACGGGTACGTGAAGAGCATGATGCGATAACAATCACCTTAAAACAAATAACTGATTCTGCCGCCATTGATGGAACGCAAGAAATAGAAATTGATATACACGACAAAGCACATACAGATATTAAGCAAGTCTTTTATCTGTTCGATAATATGGGTTTTGCATCATCGTGTTATCAAGAAAATTATAGAGAAACCTGGAAGCTGGACAGAGTCAAAGTAACCATAGATAGATGGCCGGGACTCGATACGCTAGTAGAAATAGAAGGCCCCAACGCAGAAAGCGTCCATGATGTGTCAGTTGCTTTGCAATTAGAAGAAAAAAGCACCTGTAATACTACAGATGGTGCCATAAAAAATAATTTTAAAGGCAGCATTGCAGATATATATCAACACGTCTATAACATATCGCTAGAACAATTTCATGAGATTAAGCATGTATCCTTCGACGCAGTAGACAAGCTTTTTTTGTAGCCGTTCCATAACAGCGTATGAAAACTATTATGCCCTGCATCATGCCCCAATGTAACGGTAGTAACTCCTGTATTCGCCTTACGCAACCGCTCAATAAATAAAGCGTCGTCACGATTACTCAAAATCTCATCGGGCACTTGAAAATGAAGAAAAATAGTAAGATGCATATCTTGTAAATCTTTCAGCACATCGATAGGGCGCATATTATTAAGAACATATCGCTCAGCAATAATAGAAAAATCTCGTGAAACGCCACGCAGTGCCATAACCTCTTCCCAAGATTTTAATGGGCAATCAAGAATAACATGCCCTGCTTCCACCGCTGTTAATATTTTTTTCTTAATTTCAGTAACAATGCCAATATTCTGTAACTCTTGATTATACTTTGTCCCATATAATATACTCAACAAATTAATAATCGCTCCACCGCCAGCAGAAAAGCCATACAGATTAACGGATGGTACCTGCGCATCAATAACGCATAATTTAAGTATATATAGGAGTGGGAGAATTTCTTGTATACTGCCAAACGTACTCTTTTTGGGATCATACGGCCGAGCATGTAGATTGTAATCAGGAAAGTTAAAACTCATAATATGATCAGACAGTACATGATATGAATTAATAGAACGCCCTATTTGATTACTGGCGCCGTACCCATGACAACAAATCGTCACCCCTGCTGTGTCTTTTTTACTTGGAATCAGCATAACGCCTAAGTCATAAGAAAAGATTTTTTCTCTTTTAGCCTGCTGCACAACCTTTTCCAAAACGTCTCTACGCACCTGCCCACTATTCGCCATCACCAAAAACACCCCAACAATACTACATTTTTTTATATTCATACTTTTCTCTTGCAATACGTACAAAAATAATAGCGCCGAAGTATTATTATAAATTTTTTTTGATAACAAACGCACTACTTTTCATTCACAATTTGGTTAATACAATTAAGCCAGTCATTCCAAGCGGCTGGATCAGCCGTCCTGTTATCCTGTAATAACTGCAAGTCGCCAAGTAATGCCCCTATATCATCCGACAAAGTTTTTTCATAATAATTTTCCAAAAATTTTCTCATAACATTAAAAGCTTGCAACTTTGTTAATTCACAATCCATAATTTTCCTACAAACTACTGAGACCAGTTATATTATTAAACACTCGCGGACTATCATTCAATCCACCATTTCTAATTAAATTACTTCTTACTGATGACCATACCTGTTTACCATCAGGCAAAGTTTTTGCAAACCATTCATTTCCATACTTGTCAATGCCAAGTAAATTTTTTGCATCAGATGTTATACTAATTAATAATTTTCTATTTTCATATGTATCTGCCAAATGACCGGAAGCATTTCTAAAAATATGTTTCGCGTTTTTTTCAAAAATTGTAGGCGCTGACAATGATTCTGATAAAAGTTTGGACACTTCTTTGCCAACACTTGTGCCGATAGCTTTGGATTTCTGAAAAAATTCTACATCTTTTTGGGCACATGTTATCACTTCTTTTATCAGCTGGGGGTCTTTGCCAATGCTGTTTAACGTAATATCAACAATTTCTCGGGCGAGAGCTGCTTCTGGATTTTTAAAAATATTGCCTAATAACGTAGCCTCGATGGCAATCGGCTTTGCTACCGCTTGCAAAAGCAAGCCCGAAAGCTTACTCGATGTATAACATTCTGAAAAAAATCTAAAAATCGATTTAACTTTTTGATGACGGGGTGTTTCTCTGTTCCACTGCGCAAAGGCATCGCACCCCTGGCATGCCAGCGTGCTGATATATGCTTCTAATTTTTTAAGTGCTACATCATCATGTTTTCTTAACAAGCGATACTCTATGGCAAGCCGAGCAACCGCCACAACAGCTGTATTAAATGCATCATGTATTTTATCAAGTGTTTCTTCAGGATACGTTGCCGCATCCAGCGCGGCTTTGCCTACAACACCCAGTGCTAAAAAATTGTCTTTTATACCATTAATAGCACCTTCACAAAGACCCTCTCCTGCAACAAGCACATACTTGGCAACGGTTCTTGCATAGTCAGTCACCGCATCACATGCCATTTTTGCAAAAACTGCCTGAGCAATATTATGCTTTTTATTATGATCGCGACCAATACTATTTAATGCAACGGCATAATGCAATACCCGCGTGATAGGTTCATGTGCCTGCGGCACCGTGCCAATTTTATATAACGAATACATCAAATGCGCATGCATATATTGCTGAATGTAATCGCCCGTGCACTGCGCAATATCAGCAGCTACCAGATCAACGCCTAATTTTTTTAAGTTATTATGCGTGTCAACATGCAACTCATACCTATTATCATAGAACCTACCGCCATCTGCATGCGTTTGCGCAAGCGCACGGCTCAATCTCAGTGTCATTAAAATCGCCACTCACAGAACATGCTTGTGGCTGAAAAGTAGTATTATGAGCCGCGTTGCACACGCCATAACACTGTTCATTATTCAGCCATACATTGCTGTTGTGGCTATGCATAACCATCTGACTATGCGCCTGCCACTGTAGATATCTATCGTAAGAATTATTATGATGAGGGCCGGCATCAAACGATGCACCCGAAAGATTTGTGATACTAATAACTGCTAATAACCACAAATATACAAATAAAGACTTCAATAAAACACCCTCATACAAAAGAGCTTTACAATTATGTCTCCATTCTAACTATTTTATTTTAATAAAGTAAAATACCCTCAATAACAATTAAAGCCTGATGTGATATAATTCAGCATTCAGGCTTTAACATAACTATAAATATTTGCTTATTTGTATTCGAGTGTTTTAATTAATTCAATTTTATCAGGAATACGGGACTTAGATTCTTCAAAACCAAGATCTTTATATATCTCAATGAGATCATTTTCATCAGATGGCAATCTACGAATTATGCGAATCACGTCTAAATTTTGAGTTTTTTCTAATAATTGCATAATTAATTCTTTTTCAGATGCGTTACTATCAAAGTCAGATTTTACCAAAACAAGCACAATATTAAGAGTGTCATCCTGGATGGTGTACATAGCCCAGGCTGCCTGGCGGCCATTTTTAACCAAAAACTCGTTCTGAGTTATACCAGTTTGATTTTTAATAAGCGCTATCACCGCTTTTTCTGCCCTGCGCATCATATCATTTTGTGCTTGAACACCGCACATCACTGATAGCAAACCCGATAAAACCAACGTGAGAAATAATTTTTCTCTATATATCTTCACGAATCTCCTATTTACACATATAAAAAAAGCCTGATATAATCAGGCTTTTAATATAACTATAAAATTCTTATTGTTAATTATCTGCGACGACTTCTTTCACTTCAGGGACTTCTGAAATGAGGCGTTCTTGAATGCCCAATTTCAGCGTATAAAATGACATCGCACAATGAGTACATGCGCCATGCAATTTGAGATGTACAATTCCATCAACGAAAGATACAAATGTTATATCTCCGCCATCTTTAAGAATGTATGGGCGCATGTCATTAAGAACTTGTTCTATTTTTACAACTATTTCAGTATTCATACAAATACTACAGCACCCATTCTAATTTAGCCATGGTAGCTGTATCACTCATACGTTTTCCCAATGGTATAATGCGTGTATAGCCACCTGGACGTTGCACATAACGTGGAGCAATTTCAGTAAACAATTTTACCAAAACTTCTTCTTTGTACGGCAATAAAGCTTTTGCTCTACGACGTGCGTTAAAAGTATTACCTTCACGCGCAAGAGTAACAAGCTTTTCAGCAAAGCGTCGTACTTCTTTAATACGAGCCTTTGTTGACGTCAATGTACCATGCGTAATTAAAATCATAGCCTGATTACGCATCAATGAACGCTTATGGGCAGGATTTAGATTTAATTTTTTTCTACCGTTTTGATGATTCATGTTCTGTTCTTTCGTGTAATTTTTTCAAATCAGCTTCCTTAATGTTCATACCTAAGGAAAGACCGAATGCCTTCATGCCCTCTATGACTTCATCAAAAGATTTTGACCCAAAATTTTTAATGTTCAAAAGCTTGTCTTCGCTGAGGTTAACAAGATCAATAATGCGCTTAATACCAGCATTTATAAGACAATTATGTGCTCTTACAGAAAATTCTAAAACATCTATTGGTTTTAGCAAAATATCAACAGCAACACCTTTTAAGCCTAACTCATGATCTTCATCAAGCGCCTCATTTTTCTCTTCTACAGGCACTGCTGAAATTTCATTAAAAGGAATTTCTGGATTAATTAAAAAATGCTCTAATTGCGTACGCATAACAGAAACGGCATAATGCAACACTTCGGTTGGGGTTTCTGTTCCATCGGTATGAATCGATAAAATTAATTTATCATAATCGATTTCTTTACCGACACGAGTTTTTTCAACATCGTACGTAACTTTTCTCACAGGAGAAAACATCGCATCAAGATATATTTTCCCATCTTCTTGTAGAGCTTGACCAAGAGGCCATTGAGCAGGCTGATACCCTCTTCCATTATCAACAAAAAATTCGATATGAAGGGACCCACCTTGAGCAATATGAGCAATAATAAGATCCTTATTAATAAGCTCGAGATGCTCATCACACTCAATATCTGCAACCGTAGCCACATCTTTATGCGTGATATTCAAAACCATCTTACCAGACTTACCGGTCTTATTTCTTACAACAATTTCTTTAATATTGAGAAGAACCTGCATAGTATCTTCTACAATGCCCGGCAACGCGGAAAATTCATTATTAATACCCTTAATAATGACTGCAGTAACTGCTGATCCTTCAACACCCCCCAAAAGCAATCGGCGTAACGCATTGCCAAATGTAATCCCAAACCCGGGCTCCAATGGCTGCGCCGTAAGCTCACCAAACGTGCGCGTAAGCGTTTCTTTATTCCAACTGAGTCGTGGTATTGTTAAGGAGCGATACTCTTTTCTATGCATAAAATCTCCTGAAACCTTAATTCTTAGATAACCGTATCACCATTAACTAAACTTATTTAGAATACAACTCTACAATGAGATAATCATCGATGGCAGTTTGAATGTCATTTTTAACAGGATAGCGAAGAACTCGTCCCTTGCGTCCCTTTTTATCCAACTCTAACCACTCAGGAACCTTAATCCCTGTATTAAGTCGCTTGTCTACAACCTGCTCCAATAAACCAACTTTGTTATGAACTAATGGAGCCAAACCTATTTCATCATTAATAGATGTAAGGAATGAAGGAGAATAAACTCTAATTCCATTGACATAAATATGTCCGTGTACAACAATTTGACGAGCCTGTGCACGCGTTGCAGAAAGCTTTAAACGAAATACAACGTTATCAAGTCTACGTTCTAACAAACTTAATAATGTATCCCCAGTTGCCTCTTGGCTTCTGGTCGCCTGTGCAAAAAAACGTCTAAATTGTCGCTCACGCATACCATACATATGCTTAACTTTTTGTTTTTCTTCTAATTGACGACCATACTCAGTAAGTTTACGAGCACGCTTTGTTGAACGTTCTTTTTTCTCAGAGCGATCAGTCATACCAGTTGTTTTCTTTTCCATTATTATTTATTTCTCTCTATAAAAAGATTCCGATTTATAACCTAAACTCTTCGCTTCTTTGCAGGACGACAACCATTATGAGGCAATGGAGTTACGTCTCTTAACACAGAAACTTCAAATCCTGAAGATTGTAATGCTCGAACAAGAGAATCTCTTCCCGATCCCGGACCATTCAAATTAACTTCAAGACTTTTTATACCAAGCGCCGACATATCTTTTGCAAGCGATGTGCCAATCTGAGAAGCCGCAAATGGCGTCCCTTTACGAGCACCCTTAAATCCAAGTCTACCCGCACTACCTCTCAATACAACATCGCCCTCAAGCGTTGTTATAGAAACTATTGTATTGTTAAAACTTGACTTAACATGCACAACAGCCGACTCAATATTGCGCTTGCTTTTTTTAGATTTTTTCTTATAAGACATAGGTCCTCATGTATTATTTCTTAGTTACTTTACGCTTTAATGCTACAGCAGATCCAGCCTTACGAGGCCCTTTTCTTGTTCTAGCATTTGTCTTAGTTCTTTGGCCTCTAGTAGGCAAAGATTTTTTATGCCTAAGCCCTCGATACGAACCAATATCCTGCAATCGCTTGATATTCAGTTTAATCTCCTTACGAAGATCACCTTCTGTTATATAATGGCTACTTACTTCTTTTTGTATTGCAGCAACTTCACTATCAACAAGGTTTTTAACACGCGTATCAAAATTAATGTTTAATTTAGTCAAAATCTTACGAGAATTTACAAGCCCCAAACCAAAAACGTAAGGAAGCGCGTATTCAATTCTTTTTTCACGAGGAAGATTGACACCTTCAATTCTAGCCATAATAACCCTTATTATCCTTGACGTTGTTTATGCCGTGGATTCACTTTACAAATAACGCGCACAACGCCTTCACGATTTATAATACGACAATCCCGACAAATTTTTTTTACCGATGTTCTAACTTTCATTGATTAATTACCTCATAAAACTATTTAAGATCGTTCATTTTTATATCGTAAAACTATTCTGCCCCTAGTTAAATCGTAAGGAGATAGTTCTAACGCAACTTTATCACCGGGCAAAATACGAATATAATTCATACGCATTTTTCCGGAAACATGCCCCAAAATAATGTGGCCGCCTTCTATTTCAACTCGAAACATGGCATTCGGTAATGTTTCCTTAACGATTCCGTCAACACGAATTACATCATCTTTTTGTTTATTTTTCATGAAATTCTCATACTCATAATCTTGTAATCACGGACGGCCCATGCTCTGTAATCAATACAGTATCCTCAACATGCGCAGCAAAACTTTTATCAACAGTCTTTACCGTCCATCCATCATCCATAACAAAAACTTCATAGTTACCCAAAGTAATCATTGGCTCAAGCGCAAAGGCCATTCCATTTTGTATCAGTGGCCCCTTGCCAGGAGCACCATAATTTAAAATCTCTGGATCCTCATGCATTTTTTTACCAATTCCATGACCAGCAAAGTCTCGCACGACACCAAAGCCATACTGCTCAACGGTTAGCTGTATGGCTGCTGAAATATCAGATAAATGATTAGTTGAAATTGATTTTGCAATTCCATGATCCAAAGAAGACATAGCAACATCAATAAGCTTCTTAACATGCTCGTCATTGCCAAAATAAAAACAACGAGCCATATCAGCGCAATAACCATTCCATGATGCACAAACATCTACCTTGACCAAATCATCAGGCTGAATATATCTCGCTTCATGCGGAATTCCATGTACAACCTCATCATTAATAGATATGCAGCTAACATATTTATATCCCATATATCCTCGCATTGCCGACATTAAATTTTTATTTTTTAATTGTCGACCAATCCAAAGGTCAATCGAAAATGTTGTCATCCCAGGTTTAATGTATGACTGCAAGTCAAAAAAAACTTCGGCAAGAAGCCTTCCAGCCTCTATCATATTTTTTTGCGCATATTTATTTTTGATGCTAATCATAAATTATTACAACCTATTAATTCCTGAAACTGCCCGAATACTTCATCCAAGGGCTGCTCAACGAGAAGCTCTTTTATAAACTTACCATTACTAGAATAATAATTGATAAGCTCATGAGAATGCTTATGATATGCCACCAATCGTTGCTCAACCGTTACATGAGTATCATCAATACGACGAATCAAAATCGACGAACAATCATCACATGCATCGCCCGTCGAATAAACCCTTTGGCATTCACTATTTTGACATATCAGGCGATTCATCAATCTATTAATGACAGTTTTGTCCGCCAATATCATATTAATAACTCTTACAAAAAACGACCCTGAACTCGCATTCTCAAGTAATTCATCAAGCGCCTTGGCTTGGACAACCGTCCTTGGAAATCCATCCAAAATACAAGAATTAGCATGATTTTGCTTATCCAAGAGCCATTCTTTTACCATTTCAATCATTAAGGTATCTGGAATTAATTTACCAGATTTTATAAAAAAATCTATTTCTTTACCTATTTCTGTTTGCATAACAATATGATATCGGCATAAATTTCCCGTTGAAAGCTGTTTCCAACCCAATCGCTTAGTGCACAATTGAGCCAACGATCCTTTTCCAGCTCCAGGCGGTCCCATGAAAATATAGATATCTCGATTCATAATTATCGCACAGCCCCTTTTATGCGCTTACCTGATGCTAGAAATCCTTCATATTTATTATCAAAAAGATATGACTCTATTTGTGCCGATGTTTCTAATGCAACACCAACTACGATTAATAATGAAGTTCCACCCAAATAAAAAGGCATCGAAACAAGAGCCATAAGAATATTTGGCAATAATGCCAATGTACCTAAATAGATCGCTCCAACAAGCCCTATTCTCGTTAAAATATAATCAAGAAAATCTGCCGTTTGCTTGCCTGGCCTTATGCCTGGGATAAAACCGCCATTTTTCTTCATACTATCTGCGAGCTCAACTGGATTAAAAACAAGCGCAGTATAAAAAAAAGTGAAGAAAACAATTAAACCAAAAGTAAACACGTTGTATAAAAAACCATTAACTTTAAGCACATCCGTTATAACTTTAAGTATTTCAAATTTCTGAGAAAGCATTGTAATGGGAAAAACAAATACATTTAAAACAGATGAAGCAAAAATAACCGGCATAACACCCGCGGTATTAATTTTAAAGGGTATATAAGTACTTTGACCACCATATACTCGTTGTCCAATTATTCTACGAGCATATTGCACCGGAATCTTACGATCGCCCTTTTCTAAAAATACAATACAAGCTGTTAAAACAATAAAAAATATTGCTATACCAAGAGCAATAAAAATATTCATATTACCAATCTGTACCGCATGAATAGTTCTAACAACATATTCAGGAAATCTAGCTACAATACCGGCAAATATTATCATAGAACTGCCATTACCAAGCCCCATCAATGAAATTTGCTCTCCAAGCCACATAACAAACAAAGCACCAACTGTTAAAGACATCACAAATAATGCCTTAAATGCAAGCCCAGGAGAAATAACAAGATTAACACTTTCTAAATATGTAGCATAACCAAAGCTATAACCAATACTCAAAATAAATGCTAAGTATCTTGTATATTGATTAATAACTTTACGTCCGTATTCACCTTCTTTAGCTAATTGTTCTAAATATGGCACCGTCATGCTTAACATCTGCATCATAATAGAAGCAGTAATGTACGGACCAACACCTAAAGCAAAAAGCGTGCATTGTTGTAATGCACCCCCTGAAAATAAATCTAAATAACTTAAAAGTCCCCCAACTGCATCAAGGCGATTCATATGTTCGGCCAAAAGAGCAACATTTATACCAATTACTGGTATAAATGTACCTATTCGATAAACAATCAAAACACCCAGAGTGAATAAAAGTTTTTTAGTTAATTCCGGAATAAAAAAAATATTTTTAAAGTTTTTGAGCAAAACCACAACCTTACATCTCCTTAATTACGTGTATCTCTCCACCACAATTTTTAATAGCCTCTTCAGCACTTTTGCTCCACGCATGTGCATGAATAAACAATTTTTTACTCAAAGCGCCCCTACCCAAAACCTTGAGAGGTTGCTTATCGCTTTTTTTAATTATTCTCTTTTCTACTAATTTTTCAATCGAAACTTGATCACCATCATTAAATAATTTATTTAACAAATCAAGATTTACTATAGTAAATTCTTTTCTGAAGGCCGCATTATTAAAGCCATACTTTGGCAAACGACGAGTCAAAGGCATTTGACCGCCCTCATAAGCAACACCAACACTACCACCAGAACGAGATCCCTGTCCTTGATGGCCTCGACCAGAAGTTCCGCCGCGACTACCGCCTCGGCCTATACGTTTTCTTTTTTTCCCAGAAGAAACAAGATTATTAAGAGTTAACATGGTTGCCCTTGGTTATTTCTGTTACTGATTTTCCACGCAAATACGCCAACCGCTCAGCCGACCGACACTTGGACAATGCATTCAGTGTTGCCTTCACAAGATTTTGACCACAGCGAGACGGTCCTATTGATTTTGCCAATACATCTTTAACGCCAATAGCATTCATTACAGCTCGGACAGCACCACCAGCGATAAGCCCTGTTCCTTTATATGCCGAACGAATAATAACATTGGTAGCGCCATGACGACCTTGAACATCAAATGGTACCGTTGTCCCTCTTATTGTTACTTGAATCATACTCTTACGAGCACGAGCAGTTGCCTTTGCAATCGCAGAAGACACTTCTCGACTTTTTCCTAAACCAATTCCAACTTTTCCTTGCTGATCACCGGACACGACAAAGGCTGAAAATTGAAATCTCTTTCCACCCTTGGTAACCTTTGTTACGCGATTTACGCTCACTACCGTATCAACAAAATCTTTTTCTGATCTTTCAGCCATTTTTTTAATCATCCCCAACAAAATTTAGATGGTAATTCCGCCTTCTTTAAGCCCTTCTGCGAGAGACTTAATGCGGCCATGATATAACTTATTTCCTCGGTCAAAAGCAACAACGTTAACGCCATTCTTTAAAGCACGTAGAGCCAGTTCAAGCCCAACTGCACGCGCCTTTGATGTCTTATCTTTTGCTGATAATACATTTTCTAATTCTAACGAAGAACAGCTAACTATTGTCTTATGAAGGTTATCATCTATAACCTGAGCATAAATATGATTAAGACTTCTGAATACACTTACTCTCGGCAAACGACCATCAAATCGATTGCGCACTCTGAGAACGCGTCGCTCAGCTCTTTTTTTAATTTTTCGTTGTACTGACATTGTTATATCTCTATCTTTTATGAAGCTTTAGCTTTTCCAGTCTTACGAATAATGACCTCGCCAACATATTGAATACCAGTTCCCTTATAAGGCTCAGGAGATCTCAATGCGCGAATTTTGCTACATACTAAACCCAAAATATTTTTATCATAAGACTTAAATGTCAACAACTGACCCGTCTTATCTATTTCAACAGCTACTTCTTCAGCTAATGGAAAATCAATTTTATGACTATACCCTAAGGAAAATTGCAATTGATTACCTTTTGCTATGGCCTTAAACCCTAAACCAATAATGCGAAGCTGTTTTTCAAAACCCACATCAGCTCCGATAATCGCATTTGCCAATAAAGCTCTATGCAATCCCCACACCTTATTGGTCTCGTTTGTCTTTCTTTGAGGAGTCAATACAATATTTTTTTCTATAAGACGCACCACCAAAATATCGGGAAGAATATGAACACCGGAGGATTTTTTACCCTTATAATGAACTTCTTGCCCCTTAATTTCTACTGCTACGTTACCTATATTAATAGGCTTTCTGCCAATCTTTGACATATATTACCTTTTTACCATACCGTGCAAATTACTTCGCCGCCCACACCTAGTTGGCGCGCCTGCCTGTGAGTAATAACACCTTTATTAGTTGTTAATATTGATATTCCAAGCCCACCAATTACAGGGTCCAAATTATTTATACCCTTATAAACACGGCGGCTCAATTTACTTACACGATCTATACAATGAAGCGCGCATTCGCCATCAACATATTTGAGCGTAATTTTTATATTTTTTTTGCTATTATCTACATTAATAATATCAATACTCTTAATAAACCCTTCATTATGAAGTATTTCAGCAATAGTATGCTTAATACGGGAATACGGAGCAATTACATGAGGCTTAGAGCTCATAATACCATTACGTAGTATAGTCAAAAAATTTCCAATTGCATCAATGGACATTATAACCCTTTATTCTTTACCAACTTGTTTTCTTAACGCCTGGCAATACACCATTAGACGCAAAATTTCTAAAGCAAAGTCTACACATTTGAAAAAGACGAATAAACGCACGCGGCCTACCGCACAATTTGCATCTATTTCTTTGTCGCACGGAAAACTTTGGCACTTTGAGCGATTTTTCTATTAAAGCTTTTCTAGCCATTATTTACCTCATTTACCCTTACGGAATGGCATTCCAAAGGTTTTTAATAATTCAAATCCATGTACATCATTAAGCGCAGTAGTATGAAACGTAATATTTAAACCATATGATTTTTCAGCAACACCCGTAGATTCTGCTTCTGGAAAAATATTCCATTCTTTAATACCAAGATTATAATTTCCTCGACCATCTAATTTTACAGGAGTGCCTTGGAAATCACGAACCTTAGGAAGCCCTAAATTAATGAGCTTATACAAAAATTCATACATTTTTTTACCACGCAATGTAACCATAGCGCCTATGTTCATCCCTTCGCGGATTTTAAAACCAGCTATAGATTTACGCGCTGCCGTCTTAACAGCCACCTGACCCGAGATATCAGTTAAAACTTTAATCACTTGAGCAAGAGCTTTACTGTCAGCAACAGCCTCTTTAACGCCAACATTTAAGACAATCTTAGAAAGCTTAGGTACTTCCATGATATTTGAAAGCTTAAGATGTTCTTTCAAAGCTGGCTTAAACTTTGATGTATACAAATTTTCTAGATAAGGCTTTGCCATACGCGCTTTATCAGTCTTGTTCATGCCTAATCCTAATTACAATTATGATACAAGCATTACATTGGATATATCAATGTAGCTTTCTTCTTTTTTAATTACCGAGGCTTCACCTTGCTTACGCGCCTTAACATGGCGAGTAGCAATTGCAACACCCTTAACCATTACTTTGCCTTTTTTAAGCAAAATATCAATAATGGTACCCTTTTTACCTTTATCTTTTCCTGTTAATACAACAACCATATCATTTTTTTTTACATGTGCCATAATTGTTGTCCTTTACAATACTTCGGGGGCTAAAGAAATAATCTTTGAATATCCAAGCGCACGCAACTCGCGGGCAATTGGACCAAACATACGAGACGCAACGGGAGTTTTATCGTCAACCGACTTAATAATAACCGCAGCGTTATCGCCGAACCTGACATAACTACCATCTTCACGACGATATTCTTTTCTTGTTCTAACAATAACAGCATCGACCTTATCACCCTTTTTAAACTGCCCACCAGGCGTCGCCTTCTTAACAGAACACTTTATGACATCGCCAATAACAGCATCTTTTTTACCTGTGCTACCATGAACGTGAAAACACATAAGATCTACTGCACCGGAATTATCAGCTGCTTTTAAATAGCTTTGTTTTTGTATAGCCATATAACACCTATTTAATAATCCTATCTAAATACATATATTTTGTCTTAGACACCGGACGACCTTCATATACCTCAACAATGTCACCAGTATGCGCTTGCTGATCATGGTCGTGAACTTTATATTTTTTGGTAACACGCATAACTTTTTTAAGCAATGGATGTATATATGTTCTTTCAACTTCAACAACAATCGTTTGTTTCATTTTATCAGAAACAACTTTTCCAACAAGTAAGCGTCGGGACTTAATACTATTTTCAGTCATTTTTTTGCCTCATATATGTCAATGCGCATGCAATTGTTTTTTTTAATTGCTTTTGGATTGAAGAAAAAGACTTAATGTGTCTTGTTGCAGAACCGATGCGAACATTAAGAAGCTCTTGACGCATCAAATTAATTCTAGCGGCAAGCTGCTCTACAGACATATTTTTTAATTCTTCTTTAACTTTTAACTTAATCATGCTTATCCAACACTTCGCTGCTTTCAACAGATCGCTTAACAACTCTTGTCTTCATAGGCAATTTATACGCCGCAGAACGCAAAACTTCCTTTGCAGTTATTTCATCAAGACCTGAAACTTCACATATAACGCGCTGACGCTTGACAACGGCAACCCATAGCTCAGGATTCCCTTTACCTTTACCCATTCGAGTTTCAGCAGGCTTTTTTGAAACAGGCTTGTCTGGAAATACGCGCAAAAAGAATTTGCCTACTTTTTTCAATTTACGAGAAACAGTTACACGCATCGCCTCAATTTGTTGAGCAGTCAACCAAACCGGCTCAAGCGCCTGTAAACCATAATCACCAAACGACACATCGCGGGCACCCTTAGAAAGGCCTGCCCTTGTGCCTCGCTGGACTTTGCGATATTTAACTTTTTTTGGCATTAACATAGTTATCTCTTAACGTTGTTCTAAGTTATAATCACCTTTGCAAATCCAAACCTTAACACCTATTATTCCATAGGTTGTCTTTGCTTGAGCAAAGCCATAGTCAATATTAGATCTTAAGGTATGCAAGGGAGTAGAACCAATTCTAATCCATTCATCACGAGCAATTTCAGCCCCATCAAGCCTTCCTGCAACGCGAATCTTCACGCCTTTTGCGCCAGCTCTTATTGCAGAATTTGCCGCTTTTTTCATCACTTTTTTAAAGCTTGATCTCTTTACTAGTTGATCGGCAATATTTTTAGCAACAATAGTGGCAGATAATTCTGGATTTTTTACTTCTTGAACAGAAACTTCGACATTTGCTCGTTTAATTAGCAAACCTAACTGCCTGCGCAAATAATCAATAGTCTTACCGCCCTTACCTATAACCGAACCAGGATTTGCTGTAAAAATAATAACCTTGATAGTATCACCAGTTTTTTCAATCTCGATACGATCAACATCAATACTTGATACATTGGCTTCGATATATTTTCTAATTTTCAAATCTTCAAAAAAAAGATCTGCGTAAGAATCGCGAGCAAACCACTTCGAATCCCAATCTCTATAAACGCCGATTCTAAACCCTATTGGGTTAACTTTTTGTCCCACATTAAGCCTCTTTACCTTGAGATTCAACAATAACACTGATATGACAAAGACGCTTACGTTGAATCATTGCGCGTCCTTGAGCTCCAGGTTTAAAATAACGATGAATTGGTCCCTGATCTATAAATATTGTCTTTATTATAAGCTCTTCAGGCTTAATATTATTTAAATGCTTAGCATTAGCTACAGCAGATTCAAGGACTTTTTTAATGGAGACAGCGCGTTTGGTTTTATACGTAGCAAGCCATCGCAATGCATATGCAGCGTTTTTGCCACGTATAACATCCGCAACCGGTCTCAACTTATATGGCGAATACCAAACATAAGAAGCATGCGCCTCAAAGTGCTTACTAGAAGCACCTTCAGAGACATGAAGCGTATCTGTTTTTTTGTGAACCATTTTTTTATAAAACCTCAATCAATTAGGTGTGTATTTAATATAGTGTACTAGAATTATTTCTCTCCGGCAACTCCGGATTTACGTTGACCACTATGCAATCTAAATGTTCTCGTTGGAGCAAATTCACCAAACTTGTGTCCAACCATATTTTCATTGACATACACAGATACATGTTTTCTTCCATCGTGAACAGCAAATGTTAAACCAACAAAATCAGGAATAATCATACTTCTTCGCGACCATGTTTTAATAACTTCTCTTCTGGAACCAGCTTTTGAATCAGCCGCCTTTTTCAGCAAGCATTCATCAACAAATGGTCCCTTTTTAGCGGATCGAGCCATAATTTATCAACTTTCTCTATTGTTATGGTTTTCTTCTTTTTAAAATAAGAGGATTCTTACGTTTTCTTGTTCTTGTCCCCTTACATCCCTTACCCCAAGGCGTCATAGGGTGAGATCCTGACTTAGAACGACCTTCACCACCACCATGTGGGTGATCGATTGGGTTCATAGCCATACCTCTAACAGAAGGCCTGAATCCTAAATAACGCGTACGTCCAGCCTTACCAATGGAAAGATTTTTATGATCAGCGTTACCCAATGTACCAATAGTAGCCCAGCAACTACTATTAACCATTCTGATTTCTCCAGATGGCATACGAAGGGTTACATGATCGCCCTCTTTAGCAACCAATTGAACCGAAGTTCCAGCACTACGAGCAAATTTGCCACCAGAGCCTGGAGTAATTTCAACATTATGAACGGTAAAACCAACAGGAATATTTTTTAATGGTAAGCAATTGCCAATTTTTGCCTCAACTGTTTGTCCCGCTTCAACAACAGAGCCAACAGGCAGCTTATCCGGCATTAACATATATCTCTTAACACCATTTCCAAAAACAACAAGACCTATACGAGTATTGCGATTTGGATCATATTCTATACTTGTTATTTTACCAGGAATGTCTCGTTCAACACGCGCAAAATCAATTAAACGATATTTTTTGGCAGCGCCACCACCTCTGTGTCGAACCGTAATTCTACCATAGGCATTTCGTCCGCCTCTCCTGCGCAAGCCTTTTACTAAACTTCGCTCAGGAGCTTTTTTTGTTAAATCCGCAGTATCGATGAAGGTTTGAAATCTCAACGATGGATTCTGCGGTTTTCTATTTCTTATAGCCATAATAACCTTTTATACTGCCGATGCAGATTGTTCTGGCACTTGAGACGACTGTTTCCATCCAGTTAAATCAAGCGAATGTCCCTTTTTCAAAACAATAATCGCTTTTTTTCTTAATGGTCCATGAAAAACATGTCGGCCAGAACGCCTCGTTTTACCTTTAGATACAATAATTCGTATCTTATCAACTTCTACATTAAATAAACGCTTTAAAGCTTTCGCTATTTCAGGCTTATTAGCCATAGGATGAACATCTACAACGATTTGATTATATCGCTGATTAAGCGTATATGCTTTTGTTGTAATGTGGGGCTTTTTAATAATTTCGTAAATATTTAAATCCATGTTTTCACCATTTCTTT